>JAFYMU010000089.1 GCA_017548245.1 Kiritimatiellia bacterium
CCACAAGACCAAGCGATCGACGGATTCGATTTGGGCGACCGTCATCGACACGGCGCCACCCATCGAATGGCCCCACAACTCCACGTGCTGTGCGGTTCGGCGCGCCTCAGCCACGGCGGTACGGACAACCGCCAACCACTGCACTAGCGTTTGGCCCAAATCCAATTCGGGCACAATCACACGCCAACCGCGAGCCGCAAGCGCATCGGCTTGACGACTCCACGCAAGCGGCGTGTCAGCGAACCCGTGAACCAATACGACCGCTTTTGAAGCCTGATGGTCGCCCCGCTCAAAGGTTGTTGACGGCGATAAGGTGCCCGCCCTGCGTGCGACTTCAACGACCGCCACATAGACCAACTGCACCGCCAGATAGACCCACCAAAGGACGCGAAGGGAGGGCCACCATAAGCCGATGAGGCACAAAGTAGTTAGTGTAATAAAACTGGGAAGAAAAAAGAGTAGACGCAACATCATCTTACGCGCCTCACCAAGCGAACTTAAAGAATGCCCGAGGTCGTGTCCACATCAAGTGTGGGGCGCGTCATTTTGGGGCGTGCGCCGAATAAGGCTGTGCCGATACGCACATCGGTGGCCCCCTCTTCCACCGCCACTTCAAAGTCACCGGTCATCCCCATTGAGAGATGCGGCAAGGCGATGCCAAACTGCGATTCAAGTTGATCTCGCAAGGCGCGCAACTTCGCGAAGTGCGGACGGGCGTGTTCGGGTTCGGGATCAAAGGGCGCCATCGTCATCAACCCCGTCAAGGTCAAGGCCTGGCCCTGTTCCAAAATGTGTTCCACCAACGCCGGCACCTTCTCAGGCGTCAAGCCAAACTTCGTCAATTCGCCCGAGACATTCACCTCCAAGTAGATCTCAGGACGTGCGCCAGTCTGACGCGCCGCCTGTTCAAGCGTGTCAAAGAGTTTAACGCTATCCACCGAGTGAATCGTTTCAAAGAGGCGAACCGCCTGACGCGCCTTATTCGTCTGCAAGTGGCCAATCAACTGCCATCGCGCACACGACGGCGACAACGGAATCTTCCACGCCGCCTCCTGCACCTTGTTTTCGCCAAAAATCGTCATCCCAGCCGCCACGGCATCGCGCACCACGTCCGCGCCATGGGTCTTACTCACGGCAATCAACGTGACGTCGTCGGGATGACGGCCCGAACGTTTGGCGGCAGTCGCAATGCGCTCCAAGATGCTTTCGTAAGGCGGAATCAGATCATTCATGTCAAGGTTCTCACTTGAAGAATTGGCGCAACGCCAAGGGCGGACGGCAGGGTTGGTGCGTATCGGCCGTGATAAAGGCCAAGGTTGTCGTGCCATCCAAGATCAAATCACCCGCAAGGTTCTTCACCTCATAACGGAAGCAGATGCGCGAACGAACGGGTTCCTCCACGTAAACATGAATCACCAGTTCATCATCGTAAAACGACGACTGGTGATAGTTGAGATTCACATTCACGATCGGCGTCATCACGCCAGCCGCTTCCATCTCGGCATACGAACCGTGCCCCGTGGCACGCAACGCCTCACCACGCGCCTCTTCAAGATAAAGCAGGTAGTTGCCATGCCAACAAACGCCCATCTTATCGGTTTCGGCATAACGCACACGAACGCGATGTTCATAATGATACGGTAACATGGCAACCTCCTCTTGAATTCGCTCGATGATTAGTTCTTCTTCGCTGCGGCCTTCTTCGGAGCCGCCTTCTTTGCAGGTGCGGCACGACGCGGTGCAGGTTCCTTAATTTCAAACTTCGCGGCAATCGTCGCATAGTTCGCAATCTGTTCGCGATAGCCACGCACCAACTTCTTGAGCGCCTCAAACTGGCGTTCGGTCAACGAGTGCTTTTCGCTCAACTGCGACTTCAAGCTCGCAATGAAATCCTGGTCATCATAGGTACGCTTGCCACGCTTCAAGGGCGCATTCCAGGTCTTCACCTGAGCCAATGCGGCGAGCAATTCCTGCGACGCGCCTTCATTGTTCGGACGCTGATCTTCCGCCTCGCCCCCTGCGACCTTACGCAAGATGGCAAGCTGCTTCTCCGAGAGCGTCTTCTTCGTATCGTACTGCTGACGCAACGACTTGACGAACTTGGCTTCCCATTCATTCAATGCACGGGCTTCCAACGCCTTAAAGAGCGCTTCAATCTCATCACCATCCGGCGAAGGCGGAAGCGTGATACCACCGGTCGGCGCCGGCAACTGATCACGATAGCTCACCACCATGCGCAACAACGTAGCCAGCTGCGGCTTGGTGACCTCACCACGTTCGTAAGCCTTGCACATTTCATCGTAGAAGGCCTCATCGCTCCAGGTCACCTTACCATTCTTACCAACAGCAGGTTCCTTCCAAGCATTCACCTTCGCCAAATGCGCCAACACATCCTTCACGCGGCTGGGTTCGGCACGCAACCATTCCACAAGCTTCTTGTAGAAGGCATCCACGATATCCACCCACTTCTTCTTACCGCCAGCGATATCGTCGAGGTCATCTTCCATCAACCCCGTGAACTCCACGTTCACGAATTCGGCAACTTCGCTCAAGAGGTAATCCGTTGCGGTCAAACCAATCGTGGTCGGCGTCAAGACATGGCCCTTACCGCTCTTGACATACTCACGATCCTGCAACGTGCGAATCGTTGCGGCGTAAGTCGACGGACGGCCAATGCCCTTTTCTTCCAAATCCTTCACGAGCGAAGCTTCGTTGTAACGGGCCGGAGGACGCGTTTCCTTGCTTGCGCAGCACCATTCCAAACAGGTGATCGCGTCGCCCTTGTCCAGGTTCGGCAACTGACGCACATCGCCCTCTTCCAAGTCGGCACGACGATTCGGCCACACAGCCAAATAGCCCTTGAAGACCGTCTTCGAAGCCGTTGCGGAAAAACGGTAATCGTGCTTCAATTCCTCGCCCTTTTCAGGAGCAAAGTAGACCGTGGTGCGTTCAATCTGGGCAGGTGCCATCTGGCTTGCCACAAAACGGCGCCAAATCAAATCATACAACTTTGCCAAACGCGGATCGACGCCCGCTTCCAATTCGTTGCGCTTCACATCGGTCGGACGAATCGGTTCGTGCGCTTCCTGCGCATTCTTCACCTTCGTCTTGTAGATATTCGGCGACTGCGGCAAGTAATTGGCACCAAAGAGACGGGTAATTTCTTCCATCACCGCGGCACGCACCGTGTTGCTCACAGTCATACCATCAGTACGCATGTACGTAATCAAACCTTCTTCGTACAAACGCTGAGCCAACTGCATCGTCTGGTCCGGCGAGTAACCCAATTGGGTTGCGGCGGCCTGCTGCAAGGTGGAGGTGATGAAGGGCGGTTGCGGACGCTGACCTTCCGTCTTACGTTCCACGGCCACCACGGTAGCATTGCGACCACGCAAATCATCCAAGTAGGCTTCCGCATCGGCCAAGTCGGCCACGCCATAGATTTCCTTGTCACCCACCGTAAACTTCGGCACCTTACCATCCACCGAGGCCAACTGAGCTTCAAAGGTCGTGCCCTTGTTCAAGATGGCGCTGACCACGTGGTACGGCGTCGGACGGAAATCCAAGATGCTCCGTTCGCGATCCACAATCAAACGCAAGGCCACCGACTGCACACGACCCGCGCTCTTCGCGCCCTGAACCGCGTTAGCAATCAACTTCGACAAACGGAAACCCGACAAGCGGTCAATGATACGACGAGCCTGCTGCGCATCCACCAAATTCAAGTCAATCGTCGAGGGACTACCCAAGGCCGACAACACCGCGCTCTTGGTAATTTCGTTGTAGCGAATGCGATAGAACGAACGTTCGCCCGGCAAATCCTTCAACACTTCATACAAGTGCCATGCAATACTTTCACCCTCACGGTCAGGGTCGCTTGCCAAATAAATGGTCGAGACCTTCGCCGCCGCCTTACGCAAATCATCAACGATTTTCTTCTTATCCTTCGGAATCTCGTAATTAGGAGCAAATTCCTGAGCGACATTCACGCCCAACACATACTTCGGCAAATCACGAATATGGCCCACAGAAGCCATCACCAAGGTTTCACCAGGCACATAAGAGGCAATCTTTTTTGCCTTCGCAGGAGATTCTACAATAATCAAAGAGGTCGCTTTTTTGGCCATAAAGTCGGGTCCTTTCATTTAATCTGCCAAAAGAAATAACAATTCTGCGGCACCTTTGGCAAGCACTTTTTCTTCCATCTTCGCCTATACTATTTATAGTATAAGATTTTTACGAGGCACACTGCCCTTTTAACAAAAGTGAAAATCTGCGTACACAAAACTACGCATAGAGACGTTCGCCCGAGGCGACATCAAAGAGACAAAGGCGGTCCAACATCGGCTGCACGTAATAACGTTCCCCATGGCGCGCACCCCAATCTGGCTTGGTTCGCGCCGTCATGCGCACCCCTGCCACATTGAAATGAACATAGGCCTCCGCGCCCATCTGTTCCACAATATCCACCTCGGCTAGCAAGGCATTCTCAAACGGCGCACGATCCGCCGTCTGAATCATTTGCTCAGGGCGAATCCCCACCAGCACCGTTTGGCCAGGTGCGAGCGCGGGCAACACCGCCTGCGGCGGCATCAACGTCCCCGCCTCCGAGGTCAAACGCCCCTGCCCATCCGCCGTCATCGGCAACAAATTCATCGGCGGCGTGCCGATAAAACTTGCAGAAAAACAGTTCGCGGGTTCGTTATAAAGTCGAACAGGGTCATCCACTTGACGAATGTGGCCACTTTCCATCACCACAATGCGATCGCCTAGCGTCATCGCCTCCGTCTGGTCATGCGTCACATACAAGATTGTCGCGTCCAAGCGCAAATGCAGACGATGAATCTCTTCACGCATCTCCACACGCATCTTCGCATCCAGATTCGAGAGGGGTTCGTCAAACAAAAAGACCTTGGGCTGACGCACAATCGCGCGCCCCAATGCCACACGTTGACGTTGACCACCGCTCAACTGTTTCGGCAAACGGCTCAAATAGGGCGTCAACCCCAAGACCTCCGCCGCCTCTGCGATGCGTTCCTCAATCTCCCCCTTTGGCGTATGGCGCAGCTTGAGACCAAACGCCATATTCTCCTTTACCGTCATATGCGGATAAAGGGCATAATTTTGGAAAACCATCGCGATGTCGCGATCCTTTGGCGGCAAATCATTCACCACCTTGCCATCAATGGAAATCGTGCCAGAGGTAATCTCCTCCAGCCCCGCCACCATGCGCAACGTGGTACTTTTGCCGCATCCCGAAGGACCCACTAACACCAAGAACTCGCGGTCACGAACGGCAAGATTAAAATCTTCAACCGCCACCGCGCCGTTCGGATACACCTTACGGACGTGCGAAAGCGTTACTTCAGCCATTAGAGTGAAATGAGAATAGCGAATCCGGAGACGCCATTAGACGCCTCCGGACGAAAAAAGAAGATTACGAACCCGGATGGACGAACGGTTCATTTGCCTTACACATCGGGCAATCTGCCGGTTCCCACACCTGCGGTTCGATGTGCAACAAGGCATACGTCGGATAGTCAAACTTTGCCTTGCCGCCCGAACGATCCACCAGCACCAACACGGCAGCCACTTCGCCACCTGCGGCCTTCACGATGTCAATCGTTTCCTGAACGCGGCCGCCGCGCGTGATCACGTCCTCAGCCACCACATAACGTTGGCCAGGAATGATCTTGAAGCGGCGCATCTGAAGCATGCCCTCAGCATTCTTTTCTGCGAAGATGCACTGCGTACCGAGCGCCTTAGCCACTTCGTGACCCACCAAGATACCGCCCAATGCAGGCGAAATCACGCCATCCACAGGACCGATATCAGCCTCTTCCTTCATGCGACGCACCAATTCCGCGCACAACGTCTGAGCGTGATGCGGCCAACGCAACACCTCTGCGCACTGGAAATAACGATTCGAGTGAAGCTTGGAACGCAACTCAAAGTGCCCTTCCAAAAGCGCCTTGGTATCCTTAAAAATCTGCAAAACATCATCGTCTGTCATACTGATCACCTTTCATTACAGGCATAACAATAATAAAGAGTATAGCACGACCCGCTCCAACAAGCAATTAATATTCAATGCAAATCCGCTGAATGTATTCATCGCAGTACGGAACCCGCGCGATGAGCCAATCATTCCCATGCGATGTCTTCAAGACGCGCATCTTATCCATTAATAGAATAGGAGGATGTTCCGCATCGCAAACGCCTTCCCAACTTTAAGCTGAAATACGGTCAATCATTATCCTACATTGAGAGTCGTTCTCGATTGAATCCAATGTGGTAAGCCAATATTGTCAAGTCTTTTGTAAAAAAAATAAATCACACATTTTTTGCACGTTTTTACTGTATTTCACCCAAAAATCACCTCATTTTGGCTTTTTTTGAACACTTCTTAAATTTGACAGGTAGTGACGAAGTGCGCCCAAAAGCGGATTTTAGACGTTTTTACAGGTAATAGTAGAGGCGCGTTGCATCACCATCATCGCGATTTGACACAACTCTGATTTGTTCTTTGACATAGCATTCTACAAAGGTGGCAAGCCCCCTATTAGCAAGCCTTGTACGTGGCGACTCGGCACGTACAACAGCTTGATTGGCGCCAATGCTCCATTGGCATAGCGTTTGTCTTATGAACTGTTTTAAACAACGTGCGTTCGCTATGAACGCCCCCTCTTTACTCATTGAAAGGAGTCTTTATGAACGATACGAACACGTTTACCCCGGAAGAATTACGAATGATTAATGCGTATGAATGCCATACCCGCCACAACACCTGTATATTTGATGAAGGAATGGAAGCAATGGATTCCTTTGGTCAATGCGAAAAACATCTTATTCTCGAACGAGAAGATTGGATTTCGTGTCATCTAAAGGAGAACGAAGATGCTGAAATGAAAGATGAAGAGGTCCAGGTCACCTTAATGACAATAGGTGAAGATTCTGCCCCCATTCGTCAAATGGGATTATTTCTCAAGACCAAGAATCCTACAATTGAAGCCAATGCCTTGTGGCGTAAAAAGGGGATGCCCGAAGAAGTGCTACGCACCTTACCCCAAGCACTTCAAATTGCGAACACCCTTCGTTTCAATGCGATTTATCCTGAATGTGACGGAGAGGTCATTCCATTGCGCTTAGTCGGGATTTATGAATGGTCTGAAGGACTTGAAGCAACACTCTTCTGTAGTGGGGTAAATGGCGATACATGCGATTATGCCTTTTATGATACGCGTTATGCCTTGAATAAAGGACGCTATGAGATTGGCAAGGTCTATACCTTCATGCTTTCAGCCTTAATGTATCAATTAGAAAGGAAAGAGGAAGATTGGGGCGAAGAGTGGCTCAGGCGTTCGTTATGGACCGCAATAACGGTGGGATTACCCTCTAACTCTCAGTTTTGTGAAAATGCTCACGTCTGTAGCGAAGTTCGTGACGTGGAAGGACCATTTACGCGCAATGGAGTAGACTTCTACAGGCTTCAGCTAGAGGCCACCACACTCCCTCCGCAAAAGCACATCAAATTAGTGGATTGCGTAAATGCCGCGATTTGCCCTTACGCTAGCGAAGACGAGCAACAAAAAAATGACCGAAAAGCATTCACTAAAACCATGTGGTGGTCAACGATCTCGCCTCATAAAAATAAGCACACTCGACGCCGTGAATATGCCGTAGGAAGTGGCGGGTGTACGCAAGTAATGGAAAATGATGCCGATGTCCGCGTGATGAAATGTCGTAAAGAAATCACCGAAATCAAATCCATCCCCGTTTACGTCAAGAAGGAGTTAATTGATAAGGTGGCAGCCCCGTGCGAAGTGCAAACGCAGGAAGAAGAGGTGAACGAAGCAGTGCCAAATGCGTTCATTTTTAACCTCACCAACCGCGCAGTCATTGAGGCACTGGAAAGACATCGACAAATGTCATCCTCTAACGTTGAGTCTACTGAAGAAAGGCTTGAACGGCAGAACATTAAGGTCGTCTATAATCAAACCCCCACACAAGTGCCCACGCAAACATTCCCACACAAAGTGGAAGGCACATTGTGGTTCCAAGGTCGCCTCGTCTAACCACGCACTATGCGTGGCGGCGTTCCCTTCGAACGTCCGCCACGCCTCCTTCTGGTTGCGCC
>JAFYMU010000090.1 GCA_017548245.1 Kiritimatiellia bacterium
CTTCCCCGGCAGTGCCCTCGCGAAGGCCGCCCGCAAGGAGGTCTCTAAGCAACCCCTCGTTCGCGCCAAACCCAATCCCGATGCCTTGCCCGAATCCCGCGAATGGGTGCTGGTCGGCGAACTCGTGGAGACCTCTCGCCTCTTTGGTCGCACAGCGGCGTGCATTGATCCGCGTTGGATCGAACCCATCGCAGGGCCGCTCTGTAAGATTCACCGCCACTCCCCCTACTGGGATCGCGACAAGGGGTTTGTGCGCATCCACGAAGATGTCACCCTCTTCGGGTTGCCCATTACGGCAGGACGCCGTCGCGACCTTTCGCGTATTGATCCTGAATATGCGCGTCACTGTTTTATCACCGACGCCCTCTGCGTGCCAGAGGCAATCCAACATCCACCGCAATGGCTTCAGGAAAACTGGCGCAAGCAACGTCTCGTAGAGCAACTCTTGGCCCTGCGTCGCAACGACCGCGATGCCCTGCGTGAAGCGTTGATCACCTTCTACACCACACACTTGCCCGAAGAAGTCTGCAACGCGCCCGCACTCAAACGATGCCGTTCGCTCCCGCTCAAGGGCGACGCCTTCTCCATTGATGCGGCGACCCTCAAAGAATTTCCAGAGACGATGAGCGTGGGCGGCGAGACCTTCCCCCTCATCTACACCCACGAACCCAAGGCTATCGATGACGGCGTAAGCATTGTGGCCACACCAGAGAACCTTCATCTCCTGCAACATTGGCACGGGGAGTGGTTGGTGCCGGGCTTACTGCCCGAAAAGATTATGTGGATGCTCAACGCCCTGCCGAGCCGCGTGCGCCACGTGTTGGGGAATTTGCTTGAGACACAGTCCATGCTTTTGGGCAAGATTAAACCCTATGCGCGTCCCCTCTCGGAGACCCTCTTCAAGTGCCTCCGTGACGAACGTGGTGTGCGCGTGGACGAGACACCATGGGAAGAAGATCGCCTCCCCAATCATCTGCGGATGAACATCAAGGTGATGCAAGACGGCAATCTTCTGGGACAAGGGCGCAACCTCAAGCCGTTGCTCGAACTCTTTGCGGTGCATAAGGACGCACCTGCCCCCAAAGCCTCCACCCTCGCCGACCCCGCCTTGGCGCGTTTGGCGAACCATCGCGAATGCCTTGAAAAGCTGAAGGAATGGGGCGGAAACCGTTGGAGCAACTACGCGCAATTCCCCTCGCTCACACCTGCCGTGAAGGCCTTTGTGAAGGAGGCCGAACTCGATCTGACGCGCATGGGGCAAGAGATGTTCACCCGCGTCTTGGAAGAGACCTTCCTCCACCGTGAAGACCCGCAAACCGAGGCCGAATTGACCGCGCGTTACAGCGCTTGTAAGGGGCGCATCGCCCAGATTGCGGCCGATTGGCGTCGACGGATCCTCTACATCTTGGCCGAAACGGCACGTTTGGAACACGTGGCCCAAACCATTACAGGCGTCTACCCCGAGACGACTGAAGACATCTTGGACCAACTCGCATGGTTAGTCTTTGACGGCTTTGTCGCCATTGTGCCCGCAGAGATGTTGGCGCACTATCCGCAATTACTCAAAGGTATTGACGAACGCCTTGAGCGCGCGCGCAATAATCCCTCTGGCGACCGCAAGAAGATGGAGACGATTGCGCCCTTCTGGAAGCGTTATCTCGACTTTATCCAGCTCGCCAAGAAACCGCGCCACGACCCAATTGCGCTCAGCCGTTACCGTTGGGCCGTGGAATCGTTGCGCCTGACCACCTTCTGCCCAACGGCACAGGGATTTGAAAAGACCTCCGCCAAACAACTTGATGCGCTTTGGCAGAGCGTTTTACAGTAACCTTTTTTGAACGCACCGTGCCGAGAAACGCAGAAAGATGCGCTCGCGCACGCGTGACTTATGGTAAACTATCGTTGATTCCATTTACGAAAGGACATCTCAGATGAAAACCATTACCGCCTTCTCTGCCATTTTGTTGGCACTTTCTGCACAGGCAGCCATCAGCAATGTGGCCTTCAAGCCCTCGGGCGTGCCCGCCTTTATCGGTTTGAATGAATCCGAAATCGCCAACAAAACCTTTGCCATCGGCACCTTAACCTTGACCTCGGACAAGGGTTCGAACCTGGACAAGGTGAAGGTAAACATTGAAGGCACGAACAAGCAGGATTTGAAGAATCTGCGTTTGGGTCCCACCAAGGGCATGCCCTTTGGCAACACCATCACCTTCAACGTACCGATTCGCGTAGGTGAAAACTCCTACACGGTCTATGCCGATGTCCCCTCCACCGCAGATTTGACGCGCAAGATTTACATCGAAGGCGTGCCGGTTCGCATTGGTAGCATCGTGACGCGCCCCAACCAGAAGATTGTGGACGCCAACCGCACCTCCAAGAACTTCCGTATTCCCGGCATTGTGGAAACCAACACGGGCACCTTGGTCGCAGTCTTTGACAACCGCTTCAACCACGCTGGCGACCTTCCTGCAGATATCACCGTTGGCGTGAGCATCTCGAAGGACCGCGGCGCAACGTGGTCTCCGATTCGCACGGCGATGGACTACAAGGATTTGCCCGGCGGCCACGGCATCGGCGACCCCGCAGTCTTGCTTGACCCGAGCAACAACCGCATCTGGGTGGCAGCCCTCCGCGCACCGGGTTCGGGTCACCCCATTTGGACCTCCTCCAAGGGCACCATTGACCCGAAGGATTGCGGTCAGTTCATCCTCGCTTACTCGGACAACGAAGGCAAGACCTGGTCGAAGCCGATCAACATCACTGCTGACGTGAAGCGTTTGGCCGATCCGGACACCGCAAACTGGGGCTTGCTCTTCCAGGGTCCTGGCGCAGGGATTGCGATGAAGGACGGCACCTTGGTCTTCCCCGCACAGATTTGGGGCCATAAGGGCGGCGCACCGCACCACGGCGTGCTCGTTTACTCCAAGGACCACGGTAAGACCTGGACGAGTTCCAAGGCAATGCCGTGGGGCGGTTCGGAATCGACTGTGGCAGAATTGCCCGATGGTTCGCTCCTCTTGAACACCCGTGAAGGTGGCGGTCCGGCCACGCGTATCACGGCTCGCACGACCGACCTCGGCGAAACCTGGGAAAAGGTTGAAACCGATGCTCTCCGTCAGCCCGGCAACCTCTGTCAGGCCGCCTACTTGATGCTCAATGGCAAGCTCTACTTCTCCAACCCCAACTCGGGCGGCCGCAACACGATGACCTTGCGCGTCTCGGAAGATGGTGGCGTCAAGTGGCCGCGTAGCGTGGTCTATGATCCGCGCAACGGTGCTGGTTACTCCTCCACCTGCCCCGTGAATGGCAATGCCATCGGCATCATTTACGAAGGCACCTCGGATTACCACTACTTCGTGTGCATCCCTGAAGCCGACCTCGCTGAATAAGTGTTCGGCCGACACCTCCAATGGGCATCCCGCTGGATACACCCTTAACCGAACTCACTTTCACCGTGCTGGACTTTGAAACGACCGGCACGGTGAAAGGGTTTATTAGCCGTCCGTGGCAACTCGGTGCCGTGCTGATGCGTGGCACCACCCTTTCCCTCACAGACGGCTGCTTTGATACGCTCCTGCGCGTTCCTGAAGATTACCCCTTCTCCAAGCACGCCCCTGGCACTTATGTCGCGCAACGCGCCGCCATTGCCTCGGCCCCCGAGGTGCAAACGATTTGGCCCGCCCTTCATAGCCAACTCTCAACCACCATTCCTGTCGCCCACAATGCGGCGACCGAACGCACCCTCTTGGCGCGCCTCGCGCCCATGACCCGTTATCCTCATTGGGTTGACACCCTACCGTTGGCACGCAAAATCTATCCCACCTTACCGAGTTTTGCCCTCGAAGACCTCGTGCCCGCCTTGGGATTACAGGCCGAACTCACCCGATGCGTCCCCAATCGCGCCCCTCACGATGCCTACTATGATGCCGTGGCGTGCGCCTTATTGCTCATCCATTTCCTCTCATTACCTGGGTGGTCCACCCTCACATTAGGAGACCTTCAAGCCTTATGAACATCTTCTTAACGATTCTCCGTTACATCCCCCACGCCGCAACCGTGGCTACAGCCGTTTACTTCTTCATTCTGAATAGTGCTCGCCCCACGACCGATCCCTCGTTGTACGAAGGCTATGATGTCTATCCCTTCATGGTGCAAGGCCTCCTCGTCTCGTTAGCCACCTTGATTGTGCCAGTGGTGTTGATGCTGTGCTTGCCGGAACGTAAGCAAGTGCTGCGTTCGTGGTTCGCAAAGACCCATTGCACCTTTGGCAAGGGTGCGCTCATCTTCTTGGCCATGACGGCCTGTAGCTTTGCCCTCTTAACCGTTGTAACGCCCACGGAAGAACAGAATACGGTGGCGATGTTTTTACATCTCAAGCCCTATGAAATGCTAATCATTGGCGCTGGCATTAGCATCGCCGTGCCAATCGTGGAAGAACTCCTCTTCCGCGGCGTCTTGATGTATCGCGTGCAACCCACCTTTGCGCTCTATTTTAGTTCGGTCATCTTTGCGATTGCCCACGGCCCAAGTATCTATCTGTGGGGCCTCTTCCTCTCGGGATTGTGCATGGGCAAGATTCGTCAGATGACGGGCAGCCTGTGGACCTCCATCGCTTGCCACGGTGCCTTTAACGCCCTCTCGCTCCTCATTGCGGTCTACGACCTCTAATCAGCAACACCATTTGACCACAAAAACGCGTCACCTTTTGCCAGGTGATGCGTTCTTTTTTACACCTATTCCATTCTTGAGAAAGGAGTTTTATCATGTCCTTACCCCTCATTACCCTCCTCTTCCCCCTGTTAGCCCCGAAGCCCACCCCTGTGCACCCACCCCTCGCCACAGTAACCTCCATCCTTGACGACACCGAAGAACCCGAAGAGCTCGCCCTCAACACCGTGCAAACAATCACCCTAACCATCAATGGTAAATCCTATGACGACCCCGACCTTGCCCGTTCGGCCATGCGTTGTTTTAATCATATTGCCACCACCGAAGGCAACACCATCCATGTGAATTACACCTTTACGGTGAGCAGCATTCAGATTCGTAAAGACGACACGGTAACCATCACCGCCTCCGTAGACAATCCGACCCACACCGCCACCTTTGCCTCGGGAACACGCTGCCAACTCATTGAGTGCGACCTTGAACGTCGCGCCCAAGCCCTCCTTGGCACACAATACTGCACCGCATCAACGGGCAACACCGTCACCTTCCCCGCCATCCCGACCAACCGCGACCCCACGCGCTTCTTCTTTGTTCAAGCCTCCTCTACCGTCATTGATCAAGAAGAAGGCGGCAACCCCGTTGGCGCCATTGTTGACGAAGATCCCGAACACTCCCCGCCCGTCCTCTATCCCGACAATCCTGCGCCCCGTTCTGTAACCCCCTCCCCTCAATCAGGCTCTTCAAAAACAAAGAAGCGTTACCCTTTCAGATAACGCTTCTTGTGTTCGGCGATAGCGACGCTTATTCCCAAAGCTTCACGGGATATTCGCCAGCATCCACCATCTTCTGGATTGCGGCCACCACGACCGGCTTGTCTTCGCGATAGGTCACACCGAACCAGCTGCTGTTGGTCGGGAGCACATCCACGGTAGCCTTGCCACCCTTGACGAGTTCGTCGACGTAGAAGGGAATGTACCATTCAGCCTTCAACTGGCCTTCGTGTTCCTTGAACCACGTTGCGAAACGTTCTTCCATGCCATCGAAGAGCGCCGGGGTGAAGCCCCAGAGGTTGAGGGAGACGCGGCAATCGCCAGCGAGCGGAACGGGATTTTCGGGATCTTCTTCGTTCTGAATCGTGCCGTCTTCCTTGCTCACAATCTTGGTCATTTCGGTCACGCCGATGAGCTTACCATCTGCAGCCACTTCGCAAACGCCACGAGCCACCGTGCCGTTTTCGGAGAGCGTCTGGTCCAAACGGTAACCGACCATGGCGAACGGCTTCGGATCAGCCGCGTTCAAATCCACATTGGAGAGGAACTTTGCGAGCTGCTTGAACGCATCAGCACCGTAGAAGTCGTCAGCATTGATCACTGCGAAAGGTGCATCAATGATGTTGCGGGCCGAACGGATTGCGTGAGCGGTACCCCAAGGCTTTTCACGGCCTTCAGGGAAGGTGCAACCTTCAGGGAGGTCCATCGGATCCTGGAATGCGAGACCGATGTTGATCTTACCTTCGTACTTTGCAACGATCTGTTCGCGGAAAGCTTCTTCGAAATCCTTGCGGATGATAAAGACCACGCGGTCAAAACCTGCCTTAATGGCGTCATAAATCGAATAGTCCATAATGGTTTCACCAGAAGGACCCACAGGGTCAATCTGCTTCAAACCACCGTAACGGCTGCCCATACCGGCAGCAAGAATCAAGAGCGTAGGCTTCTTTTCCATTATGCTGAACTCCTTATTAGAACTAATGTACGGCAAAACCCATACGATTACCAATAAGTATAGCCCAAAACGCCATCACTTGCAATGCTTAAATCATCCTCCCCTAAAAGAATGTTAAGAAAGGAACCCTATTCTGCAACGCCTTTGCCTGTTCATCCCCCAGTTCTGCCACCTTTTTGATCCCCTTGCGCAGCGTTTTATTAAGATGCACCTCTCAAAAGGATGACGAAGGCCACCCACGCCATCCCGACCCTCAAGCCTAACCCCATCCCAATCGCCCCCTCATTGCAACCGAATCAAACCAGCCTTCATCCAAACAATGGTCCATTGTTAAAATAAGAATGGTCCATTGTTAAAATGAAAATGGACCATTGTTGAGTTGGAAATGGTCCATTGTCAGAATGAATCGCGCTTGCTTTGAGATGAAATTCAAGCGCGATGCCCGACCCATTTGACTGAAAGTGACTTTAAGTTTGACTGAAACTCAAATCACGTTTGACTGAAACTTAAATCAGGTTTGACTGAAAGTGAGAATAAGTTTGACTGAAAGTGAAGTTGAGTTTCAGTCAAACTGGCGGACAAAAAGGCTTGGATTGGAGGGCAACC
>JAFYMU010000008.1 GCA_017548245.1 Kiritimatiellia bacterium
GATTGCCGCGCGTAAGTTTTCAAAAGAAACGTCGGATTGGGAAGGATGGCGTGTCTATTTTGAAACGCGAAATGCTGAGACATGTGCTAATCTAATGTTAGTGCTTTGTTACCAAACACGATATTTGTTAACACGGATGATTTCTCGATTAGAAGCGGATTTTGTGCAGCAAGATGATGTCCGTAATCGAATGCGAGGCGTTCGCTCATTTGTCCGAAGTTCAAATTGGGAACAGGAGTTATATGCTCACCTCTCTAAAGCCGTAGATTTAGACGACTTAAATCTGGAAGTGGGCAAATGTCTCCAAAAGATAAAAAAGATGAGCTTGAGTATCGCTTTTAAAAAGGGATGGACAAATCCTAAGAGGCGGTGATGACCATTGTCCCTTGGGCGATTGTCCTATGTGTCTCATGTGTCTTATGTGTCCCATTCTTTCGCCAACTAGGATTTGTATTACTGGCAAAGGTATCACTAGGAGTGGCTTATCTGATGCAGAGGATACTCATCCTCTGATTAGTGGTGTTACGGGGTGGGGAAGTGTGCTATACTACCTTATTATGGATCAGTTTACGTATTTGATTGCATTTTTGGTGTTAATCGCTTTGATTGCGGTGGTGCCGGTGGTGTTTCGCAGGTGGCATATTCCGTCGGTGGTGGCGATTATGGCGGTGGGTATTTTGATTGGCCCGCATGGGTGGGATTTGTTGCGTGAGATTGCAGATTTGATCCCGTCAAATGTGAATGGGGAGATGTTGCATATCGTCGTGGATGCGTTGGGCTTTTTGGGGTTGGTCTTCTTGATGGCGCTGGCTGGGGCGGAGACGGATCTCAAGATGTTGGTCAATGAGAAACGGGCGGTGGCGGCGTTGTCGGTGTTGACGTTTGCCTTGCCGGCGGCGGCGGGTTATTTTGTCTATTGGCTCTTTGATCGGAGTCAACCGTTGAGTGCGTGGGTGTATGCGTCGCTCTTTGCATCGCACTCGATTGGTATTGTGTTTCCGGTGATTCGCGAGATGGGGCTGGTGCGGACAAGGTTCGGCATTTCGGTGTTGTCTTCTACGGTGATTACGGATATTCTCTCGTTGGTGCTTTTGGCGGTCTGCGTTCAGCTCAAGACGATGCAGAGTGATACGCCGTCGGTGGTGGAGGGGATTTCGCTCTTGGAGAAGATGGATTTGTCGTGGATGGGGGTGTGGTTTACGCCGGCGTTCATCGGTTTGATTGCGCTTTTTGTCTTCTCGGTGTTGTGGTTGGTGCCGCAGCTGTGGAAGTTGGTGGAACGGTTCCTCTCGCATGGCGATGAGACGAAGGTGACCTTCTTCTTGTTGGTGGTGCTCTTTATCGTTTTGATTGGTGAAATGCTCGGGGTGAACCTTATCGTGGGCGCGTTCGTGGCAGGGATGGCGGTGGCGCGTGCGCCGGGTTTCCGTAATTCAACGGAAAACATCCATCGCCGTTTGGAGAGTATTGGCTTTGGTTTGGTGATTCCCTTCCTCTTCTTGAGTGTGGGCTTCCAGGCGGACTTGCGCGTCTTCTTCGGTTTTGGCGAGGGTGCAGATATTACGCGTAGCTTGTCGATTGCCGGCGCAACGGTGGTGGGCTTGGTGGGCAGTAAGGTGCTGAGCGGTTGGCTCGCAATGCGCATCTCGGGTTTCAACAACAATCAGGGCCTCTGCGCGGGTCTCATGACGGTACCGCAGCTGTCGGCTACACTTGCGGCGGCAGCGGTGGCAATGAGCCTTCACTTGTTGGACGAGACCTTCTTCAACGCAATCGTGGTGCTCTCTTTGGCGACGACGTTGCCGATCCCAACGTTGGTGCGTCTCTTAATCGCGCGGAAGGGTGTTTCGTTTGACACGCGCGAACGTGGTGCCGCGGCCATCAAGGAGGCAGACTCCGTGGCAGAACTCGAATTGCTCGATCTCTCGGTCTAAGGAATTGACTTATGGTAGATGGTACGCCGTTGTTATCCATTGAAAATCTGGCTGTGACCTTCCGCACGCCTGGCGGTTTGGTGACGCCTGTGCCCGATGTCTCGTTGTCGGTGCAGGCGGGCGAACGTGTGGCGTTGGTGGGCGAGAGTGGTTGCGGGAAGTCTGTGACGGCGCTCAGCATTACTGCGTTGCCGCCGACTGACCGCGCGATTCGAACGGGTAAAATCCTCTTTAAGGGTTGCAACTTGATTGACCAACCCGAGGCGTTGCGCGAGGCTCGTCGTCATGGCATCGCGTATGTCTTCCAAGATCCAATGGCAAGTCTCAATCCTGTGATTCGCTTGGCTGATCAGATTGGCGAGGTGTTGCCGCCGATGTCCAAGGAGGCCAAACGCGACCGCATCTTGTCGTTGCTTGCGGATGTGGGCCTTCCCGATCCTGTGCGTGCGGCTTCGGCCTATCCGTGCGAACTCTCGGGCGGCCAGTGCCAACGCGTTATGCTCGCCATGGCACTTGCGGCCGAACCCCAATTGCTCGTAGCTGACGAACCCACCACGGCGCTTGACGTCACGACCCAACGCAAGATCTTGGGCTTGATGGACCGTTTGGCGCGCGAACGTCAGATGGCGTTGCTCCTCATTACGCACAACTTGGGTATCGTGGCGAGTTACATGGAACGCCTTTACGTGATGTACGCCGGTCGCATCGTGGAGAGTGGCACGGTGAAGGAGGTGCTCTCTGATCCGCATCACCCATACACCCGCGGACTCTTGGCCGCTGTGCCGAGTTTGAAGTTGGAGCGCACCCAATTGCAGGATATCCCTGGCACGGTGCCGCCGCCCGGACGTTTTCCGCCTGGTTGCGCTTTTGCTCCGCGTTGTAGCCACGCGACACCCGCGTGTTCGCAGGCGGTACCACCGCTCTATGTGCGCGACGAACGCGCGGTGCGTTGCCCCAACGTCTAACAAAAACGCCTCTTGCTCATCGCGAGAGGCGTTCTTCTTTTCGGGAGATCAACCGCAAGTTACGCGTAAAAGGCGCGCACCGCGTCCGCATCGGAGTAAGGATAACGGATGCCCTTAATCTCTTGGTAGGGTTCGTGACCCTTGCCCGCAATCAACACTACATCGTTTTCCGAACGCATCCGCAGCGCCATGGTGATGGCTTTGCGGCGATCGGGTTCGGTCATCGGTTGGGCGTGGGTGAAGCCGGGGAGGATGTCGGCGATGATGGCCTCGGGTTCTTCCGAACGTGGATTGTCGGAGGTCACAAAGATGAGGTCGGCATAACGTTCCACTGCGGCTGCCATGCGGGGACGTTTGGTGCGGTCGCGGTCGCCGCCGCAACCAAAGACGCAGATGAGTTTGCCCGTGGTCACTTCGCGTAAGGTCGAGAGCAC
>JAFYMU010000091.1 GCA_017548245.1 Kiritimatiellia bacterium
CATCAACTGCTCTATGCGGCTTTCGTATTCATCGTCTTCTCTCCGATTGCTTGTGGCTCCGATGGGGCCCCAGTGGTCGGGATCTTTGAAAATGAACACTTCCGTTAATTGTTGACATCCTCTAAAAACATCTGTCCCAAATATAATATTAGGGGATGGGAGTACAAGTTTTGTCAAATGGGAACAACCCCAAAATGCGCCATCGCCGATTTCTGTAATACTGTCGGGGAGAAGCATTGACGTAAGGCTTCTACAATCCAAAAATGCACGTGCCCCAATCGTTGTGAGCGTCTGGGGGAGGCGAATTTCAGTTAAATTCTCACATTTCCAAAAGGCATAGTCGCCAATTCTTTTAACACCTTCAGGAATCCAAAGTGAGGTCAACTGTGTGCAACCGCAAAATGCCTCATCACCAATCATCGTGACACCCTCTGGGATTGTTACCTCGGTGGCATCATTCGGCACACGGAGTAAAACCGTACCGTCTTCACTAAAACTAAGTGCATCATCTTTGAGTTGAATAGCGGCATCAATAGGTGAGGGAGTTTTAGGTGTGGTGGCGGTTGATTTGACGACATCATAACCTCCATTGGGATTCACACGGAGGTGACCTTCAGAAATTAAGCGGTCAACAATTGCGCAAGTCAGCTTGAACCAATGCGTGACTGCACGCTGAATGGTGGAGATGCAAAGATGGTCATGGCCCTGGATAAAGTCAAGAACTTTGGGATAATAAGCCTCTACATCAGGATGTGTGGTTTCCATTGAAGAACACTTTCTCTTTTCGCGATTCATTTTTTGACGCTTTCGCGTGGCGGGATTCAACACATAAAAATGTGCCAAATCAAGTCAAAAACTGCAAGAAATTTTCTTCAAAAAAGGTATTTTTTTGGTTTTCGGCCGTAAAAGGCGGTTATGCCTCTGTTGAGCGCTTAAAACTTTCCTTTTTCCATTTTGGCGAAAAACTACGTTTTAGCTGCGTATCACCTGCGTCATTTTCGCGCATGGATAACGCTCTTTAAAAAGGGCTCTTCGTGCATGAGTGTGGGTCAAATTTAGTGTCACAACATTCTCCGTGCCCTTGTTTTAGGCATTTGCACACAAATCCTTGGTTATGGAATTTCATTTGAAAATAGAAAAGCATTACAAAGCTGATAAGGATGTTAATGTTGAGATGAGTTGCAAACATGCGTCCGCCCGTCCAACCAGCTTTTGAGGGCGCTGGCCGACCGGACGCATTTTCACAACTCAACATCCTCTTCTCTTGTTAAGCGGTCCTTACGACCCACACTTATGCACGAAGCCCCAGAAAATCAAGTTCTACAATTTGCAATAGAGCCAATTTCCGTGTTTTCCGTGGTTTCGTCCATCTGTACCGCTCCTATGGAGATGATACCAAAAAACGTGGAAAAGCGCAAATTTCACGATTTAGAAAAGTGTGAAATGAGAGCGAATTTGGGCGATTTTGGGGTCAAAGTGAGCTTCTTTTGCGAGCAAACTCAACTTACTTTGCGCTTCAATGTAACTTATGTTCAACTTCAATGTAAGTTACATTGAGGAGCAACATAACTTATGTTGCCCCAAAAGGTGACTTTACAGAGACCCACAAGCGCGCCTTTTTCACCAAGGAAGCCGCTGTAGAGAAGTTGGCAAAGGCCATTTTTTGAGATAAGTTATTGACAGTAAACGGGTTATTTGAAATTTGCGAGTGTGAGCAAAAAGAACGAAATACGGCTCAAAACGCCCCAAAACACGGGAAGCAAGAAAAATTTTCATTTTCTCCATTTTGTGGTGTAAAACCTTCAAAACGTGACAAAGCTGCGTATACCCAACAACAGGATTGCATCCCGCCCCCTGCTCCTTCCTTTACTCAAACGACTTGACAAAAATGCGTCATTGAAGGTGGATGGAGTCACCTCGTTGCGCAGATTGGGGGATTTTTGTGAATGTGGAACGTTTGGGTGACGTGGATAGGTTCTTTTTATTGTTCGCATTTTGTTGTCTTTTGGGTCTTTGATGGGGATGTGCGGAGGATGGTGGGCGGGTGGAGATTTGATTTTTAAAATGTACTGTGGTATTATTTTTGGGTTTTTCTGCGCGATTTCTCAGTACAGAAATGGGCAGGAAATTAAAACGTAAGGCAGTTTATTTTTAAGGACAAGTACGATGGACAGAAAAGAATTTCAAATGCAAATCCAGAATTTGCTCGAAGCAGAGACCATTGATGTCGCCGCCGTTACCACTTTGATTCGTGCACAGTTGGCTGATGATGCCAAGGCTGCACTCCAGGCTTTCACGATGCTCATCGAAACGTTGGCTGAGAAGAAATCGTTGGCTGGCGCCGTGGATTGCGTTGCTTTTTATGATGCCAATAACGCTCAGTTGACGGGCTTTGATTTGAACCAGATGCGCGACCTCGTGCGTCGTTGCGCCGCTACGGATGCTGACAAGTTGTTGGTGGACTCGATTGGTTTAAACACGGCACTCGCTTCGGCTATCGTGCGTCGTTTGTCGGTGTTGTTGGCACTCAAGCCGGGCGCTTATGTGAATAGCCAGTCTTGGGGTTTTGGCCAGGTGCAGCAGATTGATGCCTTCGCTGGCAAGGTGATCATTGACTTCAACGGTAAGAAGGGCCATCCGATGAGCCTCACCGTGGCTGGTCAGAATCTCACCGTGGCTGACGAAGACCACTTGATGGTGCAGTACATGAAGGATCCTGAGAAGATCCGCAACATGGCTCCGGGCGACTTGGTGCGTTTGGCGATTCAGAGCTACGGCGAAATGTCCGTGGTGCGTTTGGCCGATCGTTTGGCTGAAACCAAGTTGGTCACGCCTGAAAATTGGAAGAAGTTCTGGGATTCTGCTCGTCGCAGCTTGAAGGCTGACAAGGCTAATCCGGTTGAAATCCCGACGAAGCGCACCGACCCCATCCGCCTCTTGGAAGCTGAAGAAGATTTTGGCGACAAGTGGTTGGCTCGTTTTGCTAAGCAGCGTGACATCAAGGCGATTTATGACGGCGTATTAGCATTCATTGAAGCGCATCAGAACGAGATTCCGGATTCGGCTGAAGACACGATTAAGAAACGCTTGCGCTTCGCATTGAAGGGTGCTGACCGCACGGACTTCCCCCGTTATGCTCAGATCGCCATCTTGATGCGCAACTACGATCTCTCCACGGAAGCCGAACAGCAGGCTCAGGCCGCAACCATCGTTGAATGCGATGAAGAAGACAATCTCTTGTTGACGATGAAGGGCCTCCCCGCCCGTGACGTTAAGGCATTGGCGTCCTTCTTGGTGGCAGTGATGCCGGAAAGCAAGGCCATCCTTTTGGACCACCTCACGGCTTACAATAGCACGGCTTTGTCGGCCGTGTTGGAAGCGATGAAGGGCGATCCGGAAGCAACGGCTGCCGTTCGTAGCCTCTTGGCTTGCCAGGCGGCCCCCGTTCCGACCGTGGTGGTGTGGGCATTGCGTAACACGGATGACGGTTGGAAGTTGCCTCCGTTGAATGACTTGGTCACCCAGGCCATCCATATTGTGGAACAGCGTCTCTCGGGTGAAAGCCTCAAGATGCGCAACACCTTGCAGGGCTTCTTTGATAACAAGAAGTGGCTGGAAGACATTTGCTCGAAGCTCACCGCCTTTGAACGTCAGATGATGTTTGAACGCATCCAAGCCTCGACCGCTTGGGAAGCCGCTTCGCAGCGTTCCATCTTGGTGCGTATGGTGAAGGAAGACTCCAAGTTGGCTCAGTTCCGCCGTCAGGTGAAGGCTCAGGTGGAACAGGAACACTTGACCTCGATGCGTTCGTTGACCGCCTTGAAGTTGGCCTACGACTACTTGGTCAACACCGAAATTCCGAAGAATACGCAGGATATCGCGACGGCTCGCAGCTTCGGCGACTTGCGCGAAAACTCGGAATATCAGTACGCCAAGGATCAGCAGCGTATGTTGATCTCGCGTCAGAGCGAAATGGCTCGTCGCTTGCAGATGTTGACCGCTTCGGACTTCGCCAATGTCTCTTGCGACACGGTGAAGCCGGGTACGCGCGTCACTGTGAAGACCGCCGCTGGCGAAATGACCTACTCCATCTTGGGTGAACTCGACAGCGACGAAACGCTCAACATCATCTCCAGCCGTACGCGTTTGGCCATGGCATTGATCGACAATGCCGTCAACGCCACCGTGACGATTCCCACCGAAAAGGGTACCACGGAAGCCACGATTACGGCAATCGAACCGCTCGATGCGGCTGTTCAGGCTTGGTTGGCAGATGTTCCGACCAGCCACGAACCGAATGCCTAATTGAAAGGTTTTCGTTTGACGCCGCCAGTTGATTCGGCGGCGTCAAACAAGTTTCCTCTATGTCAGTAGATTCTCATCATAAAACCCGTGGCAATGCCAAGCGCGTCCTTGAGACGTTGCGGGCGTATAAGCGGATTCTGATTACGGCTCACATGCGTCCGGATGGCGATGCAGTGGGAAGTTGCGTTGCAATGGCGCGCCTTCTCGAAGCCAATGGGTGGGAACCCACCGTGGCACTCTCGCCCATCGGAATGGGGCCGCCCAAATTCCTCACCGAGTATGCGCACGCGATTGCGCCAACCAACGTGAAGGCGCGTGACTATGACTGCGCACTCGTGTTGGACTGCGGTGGCTTAGATCGTTTGCCAGAAGGTCCGCTGCGTGACGCGGTCGCGCGTTTGCCGATTGTAAACATTGACCACCACGCCACCTCGCGTAAACCCTTTGGCGTCGCACGTTGGGTTGTGCCAGATGCAAGTAGCACGGGCGAACTCATCTACCGTTTTGCCAAACGGAACCGTTGGACCTTTGACCGTGAAACGGCTGAAGCCCTTTGGGTTGCGATGGTCACCGATACCGGTCGCTTCGCCTACTCCTGCACGCAACCTTGCACCTTAAAGGCCGCAAGCGAAATCTTGGCGTGCGGTGTGGACTCCTCGGCCATCAATGACCGTCTTTACCTCTACACCAGCGAAGGGGCAACCTTGCTCAAGCGTAAGGCCTACGACTCCCTCACAACATGGATGCGTGGTCGCGTGGCTTACATCTGCTTAACGGCGCGTGATTTCCGTCGTGCAGGGGTGCCGAAGAGTGAAATCGAAGATGTGATTGACATCCCGCGTTCCATTCCCACGGCCCAAATCTCGCTCTTCTTCTATGAAACCAAGGATAAACCCGGCTTGACGCGCTTGAGTGTGCGTACCCGTGGTGACAATCCCGCCTTCTCGTCGGCCTCGATTGCCGAACACTTTGGCGGCGGTGGTCACTTGCGTGCAGCGGGTTGCGAAATCCCCTTGCCGCCGCGTAAGGCCATTGAAGTGGTCAAAGAATACGTGGCGACCCTCTTCGAAGAAGATTAAGGGATGCCTCCTTTATTACATAAACAACGCACGGCTTCGGTCGTGCGTTGTTTCTTTTTACCCTTCGCAACCCCACGCGCATCCCACGTTTTTCCTCCCTTCAAGACGCAGCTTTTTCACTTTCCCTACCTTTCTACGACCCTTTCAAAAGAAAAAACCTTACTTTTACAAGGTTTTGAAGATTAATGCTTGATTTTTTGCTTGCAAAGGCGCATACTTTAAGGCGTTAAGGTTGCTATAGAATGAAACAGATGAAACCCCTTTTCATACTGATTATGATTGCCTGCTCGTTCGGCAAAGCGTGGGCTTTGTCGGAGTTGGCCCAGTTTGCTGAAAAGCAAGAACAGATGATCCAGGCGCGTCTCGAACAGGAGAAAATCCCGTTACGTCGCCAACAGACTGAATTTCTTTACCGTCAAAGTTACGCCTCACGACTCCAGAAGGAACGGCAACATTGGTTGCGCAGTGGGAAGTTGACCACCGAGAAGGTGGAAGCCCTCCGCGCAGAACGCAAAGCCCTCCTTGAACAACTCGAGGCACTTGACCAGAAAATCGCGGAAGCTTCGTTAGAAGCCCCCGAAATGATTGAGCTTCAGGCCATTGAAGAGGCCAACAACAATCGCATCGAAGCGTTGCGGAAGAGTATTATGCCAGACCTTGAGCAACCCTCTACACCAAACGCCGAGCATTAATTCAACCAGGAGAAGTCATCATGCCGCAAACAAAGACACCCGAAAAGCGTAAACCGCGCATTCTTATTGTCACGCCTGAAATCACCTACTTGCCCGCAGGTATGGGCAACATGGCCAATAAACTGAGTGCAAAGGCGGGCGGTTTGGCTGACGTCTCTGCAAGTTTGGTCGCACGCCTCTTCCAATTGGGCGCCGACGTGCATGTGGCATTGCCGCACTATCGCCGCATGTTCCATGTGGATGTGGGTCGCCTCATTGCTGACGAATTGCGTACCTACCAGGCACACTTGCCCGATAGCCGCATCCACTTGGCAGAAGACCGTTGCTTCTACTATCGCGACACGGTTTATTCGCAGGGTGACGAAAACCATCACTTGGCACTCGCCTTCCAGCGTGAAGTGATCAACAACATCATCCCCACCGTGCAGCCCGACTTGATTCACTGTAACGACTGGATGACGGGTTTGATTCCTGCCGCTGCTCGTCGTTTGGGCATCCCCTGCCTCTTCACGATTCACAACATTCACACCGTGCATCGTTGCTTGAGCGAAATCGAATATTCGGGTATTGACGCCGCAGAATTCTGGAAGAACCTCTTCTACACGCGTCCTCCCTATGATTACTTTGAAAGCCGTGACACCAACCCAGTGGACTTCTTGACGTCGGGCGTCTTCGCCTCGCACTTCATTAACTCCGTGTCGCCGACCTTCTTGGAAGAAATCGTGCGCGGTTGGTTTGACTTCATCCCCTCGCAGTTCCGCAACGAAGTGATCGCCAAGTACAATGCTGGTTGCGCTAGCGGTATCTTGAACGCTCCGGATGACAGCTACAATCCTGAAACCGACACCAACTTGAAGGTGAACTACAACGCCCAGACGCATCATGCGGCGAAGATTTCGAACAAGATGCAGTTCCAGGAAAAGGTTGGCCTCTTCAAGAACCCGGACGCCCCCCTCTTCTTCTGGCCGAGCCGCCTTGACCCTGTTCAGAAGGGGCCGCAGTTGCTCACCGAAATCCTCTACAAGATTTTGGAAAAGTATCGCGACGACAATATCCAGTTCGCCGTGGTCGCCAATGGTCCCTATC
>JAFYMU010000092.1 GCA_017548245.1 Kiritimatiellia bacterium
CGGTCGTGCCCGGCGTTGCGGCATCGCCTGCTTCTTCACCAGCGGCCTTGCGTTCGCGATAGAGTTTGAGCGCGGCATCCTGCTTATCCATGTCCTTCTGGACATTCTTGTCAGCACCTGCCACAGGGTCATAGACAAAGTGACGCGGCACGGGGCGATTGTACTTCAAGAGCGTGGCCATCTCGAGTTCAATATATTCGCCAGCCTTTTCCTTGGCGGCGTTGCTCATCTCGGTCTTGTCGGCGCGTTTGCGTTCCTTACGGTCATCGCGGCTCTTGTAACCGGCGGTGACGCCAGACTTGGCGGCCTTAATGGCGTTCATATTCGCTTCAGCCTGGGCGGCCATGGCACTGCTCACGCGCGCCTTCTGTTTGGCGAACCAGTCATTGGCGGCATCATCGGTGGCAAAGGTTTTGAACTTGGCCGTGCGCACCCAGATGAAGGCCTTGGTCGGGAACTTGGGATAATCCTTGTTACCGGCCTTGAGGGCGGCGGTCTGATCCTTGGTCCACTTGGCCTTCACGGTGCTGAAGGCCTTGTTGAAGACGCGCTTTTCTTCGGCGAGCTCGGCCTTCAATTCGCGTACTTCTTCGGAGGTCATCAAGTAGACCTGTTCGACCTTGTACATATCGTAGAGCTGAACGCCAGTCTTGGCGGCGAGCGCGAGGGTCGAGGAGAGCGTGATAAGGGAGAGGGTGAGGAGAGATTTAAACATTAGTCGCGTCCTTTCCCGCCTAAGATGCGGAGCAAAAAGAGGAAGAGGTTAATGAAGTCAAGGTAGAGTTCAAGCGCGCAAAGAATGCCCAGGCGCTGAACGGTGGTTTGGTCTAACGTGTATTGCTGTTCGGCCAAGAGGCGCACCTTCTGGGCGTCCCATGCCGTCAACACGATGAAGATGCCGACGCCCACGTAGGAGAGGAGGCTATGCAGCCCCGTCGAGCCAACGAAGATGTTGACAATCGAGGCGAGGATGACGCCCCACAACGCCATGATGGCGATGCGACCCGCGCCACTGAGGTTCGCCGAGGTGAGCGAACCGAAGAGGGCCATGCCCGCGAAGGTGCCTGCGGTGATGAAGAAGACCGATTGGATGGTACCCAATTCGTAGATCAAGAAGATGAGCGAGAGGGTGACGCCATTCAACACCGAGTAGAGGGCGAAGAGTAAGGTGGCGGCGATGACCGGCAGTTTGTGGATTGCGGCCGAGAGGGTGAAGACGAGCAACAATTCTGCAATCGTGCAAATCGTGAAGAGGCCCGTGGGGAGGGTTGCCTTTTGGGTCAGGTAGTGATTGGCAATCAGCCAAGCAATTGCGCCCGAAATGGCTAAGCCCACCGACATCCAACCGTAGGTGAAGTTGTAGACACGATTTAAGCTTTTGGTGAAATCCGTCGCAGCGTGTTCTGCAAAGGTATCAGGATTATACATAGAGTTCATTTTTGACTCCTTTCAACTCGTCTCATATCATACCATAATATGAAGTCTCGAAAAATTCGGATTCGTGCAACTTTACGCAGTTTGTGGGATAAAAGTTACAGAAATGGGGGTAAACGAAGCACGGTGCAACGTTTTTTCAAACATCGCACCGTGGATGAGCGTCGAACGCTGGGGCTGCTTAACGGTTCTTCGTGATGAAGTTGGTTGCAATCCAGGGTTCCTGCGTCGGCAACGGTACGCCCGATTCCGCCTTGGCTTTGAGCAAGTAGGCCATGTTGCGAGCGAGGGTGCGCATCGTCTGCAAGCCTTCCAAGTCCTTACGTACGTCATCGGGTTTGAAGCCGTGGGTCGAGTTCCAGTACTGGCTGGTAGCCAAGGGCATCTGTTGGATGGTAAAATACTTGTTGAGGCGGTCAAAGGCGGAACTGGCACCGCCGCGACGGCAGTTGACCACGCAGGCGGCGGGTTTGTGGATGAGATGTTCGCCGAGCGAGAAGAAGACGCGATCCAAGATGGCGCAGAGGCTACCCGCGGGGGCGGCGTAGTAGACGGGCGAACCCACCACAAGGCCATCGCACTGTTGAATCTTTTCCATCAAATCGTTGTAGAGTTTATCTTGGAAGGCGCAACGACCCAATCCCTTGCGACACTGCCAGCAACCGATACAGCCCTGCACGGGTTGATTGCCAATCCAAAAGATTTCGCTGTCAATGTTTTCAGCCTTCAACGTTTCTGCGATTTCCGTGAGAGCGGTGAAGGTGCACCCTTCTTGGTGCGGACTACCATTGATTAATAAGACTTTCATAATGTCCTCCTCTAAAACGTATAGTGTTGCCGAAAATGGGCTCGTTGTCAACCCGAAAGTGCGCGCTTGATACAAAAAAGAGATAAGCCGCACAACGGAGGCCTATCTCTTCTCTCAATTACGCGCGGGGCGCGTTACTTCATACGGCAGAAGTAATCAATCGCGGTCGCCGTCTTTTCAGCCGTTTCTTCTGCGGCAGCACGGGTGCGAGCACATTCGCTGATCTGGGTCGCGATGTGACGTTCCAAGAGCAACTGACCGACGCGGTGCAATGCACTCTTCGCAGCATTCACCTGCAAGAGGATGGATTCGCAGGACTTGCCTTCCTTCAGCATGCGTTCAACGCCTTGGCACTGGCCAATCACCTTATGAATACGTGCGTAAACATCCGGTGTATCAAGCGCGATGTCTTTGATTGTCTTTGCCATAATAGTAAACCTTTCCTGTCTCAGAATTGTATACGTTGCTCTAGCATTCTAGAGCCCCACGAGTTGCGTAATATCATAGTACATTACGCGTTAAAACTCAAGTCATAACCCTTAAAAAGCCTGAAAAATGGGGATTTCGTGCTAAAAAGGGGGTGTTTTAGAACATTTTAGGAGTTTTTGAAATCACTTAACAGAAAACCTGCGTCATGCGAAGCGAAAAACGCGCGGATGCGTTCGCCCCTTAGCAAGAGCCCAATAACCAAAGCCCGATAGGTACTGTGATAATGCAGAGGGCATGGGTATTGAGAATCATTGCCGAGATGAAGGGGATGTCGCCGCCATAGACTTCGGCCATCGAGACGCTCACCATCGCGCCGGGCATCAAGGCGATGACGCCGAAGACGAACCGTTGGGCATCGGTCAACGGGAGGATGTAGAGCAGGGTCAAGATGATGGCGGGGATGACAATCATGCGCAAGGTCGTGACGACGAGTTGCGGATAGGTGAAGAGACCCGTCAAACGGAGTTGGCCCAAACGCATGCCGCAGACCAAGGCGCTAGCAGGGATTGTCGCATTACCTAAATAAGTATAGAGCGTGTTCAACATCACCTTGGTGAATTGGCACGACGTCAGGGTTTCAGGGGTAATGGCAAAGAAGTGGAAGACGACCAAACAGCTAATCGCGAGCAAGAGGGCCAAGATTGGCGGACGGAGCAACATGGAGGGAAGGGTCTTGAGATTGAGTTTCTTCCCAGTGAAGGTGCGGAAGGCGAGGGTCCACATGAGGGTGTCGGAGGCAATGGTGGTGAGCGCGACCATCGCAATGCCCTCTTCGCCCAACGGGGTGCCAGCGATAATCATGATGGGCACGAAGGAGTAGTTGTTCATCGTGCAGGTGAAGTGGAAGGCACGACGGGTCGGGGCTTTGATGTGGCGCACAAGGGTTCGCTTGGCCAACCAGCCCACGCTCCAACCAATTAAGATAATTCCCGCGGCACCTGCAGGGAGCACCCATTGTTCGGCGAGTTGATTCAAGGTATACTTGCGCAGAATGGAGGAAAAGAGAAGGCAGGGATAGAAGACGCGGATGAGCAGGAGGGAGAGCTGCGTGGAAAAGTCCTGTGAAAACCACTTTTGGCGTGTCGCAAAGACGCCAATACCGATAATCACAAAAATTCCCAAAATCTGTGTGGCAATCGTAAGCATACTGAATCTCCAGAGCGTGCGTTAACGGCGCGGGTTATCGACGAAAGGCTAATTTGAGCACCAACAAAATGGCTTCCTTTGCAATCGCGAGGGACATCTTGGAGGTGCCTGCCACACGGTCTGCAAAGACGATGGGGATTTCTTTAATGGTAAAACCCTTGCGCCAAGCGGTGTGGGTGACTTCAATTTGAAAACCATATCCTTCGGCTGCGATTTGGTCCAATTGGATGGCCTCCAGAACGGTTCGGTGGAAACATTTGAAGCCGCCGGTCGGGTCCATCACGGGCATTCGTGTAAAGAGGCGGACATAGATGCCGGCGCCATAGCTGAGCATAAGACGGCGAAGCGGCCAATTCAGTACGCGGCAACCGCCTTTGTAGCGCGAACCGATGACGAGGTCTGCGGTTTCGGTGGCGCCTAAGAGGCGCGGGAGATCCTTGGGATCGTGGGAGAAGTCGGCGTCGGTTTGGATGATGAAGGCGTAATCGCGTTGGAGGGCCCACTGGAAACCTGCGACATAGGCTCGGCCAAGGCCCTCTTTCTGCGTGCGGTGCAGGACAAAGATGGCGGGGTTGGCCTCTGCAAGACGGTCGGCAATCGCGCCAGTACCATCGGGCGAGTTGTCGTCAACAATGAGGATATGGGCGGTGGGCAAATGGGTGAAAACGGCTTCAGTAAAGGCTTCAATATTCTCTTTCTCGTTGTAGGTCGGCACCACAACGAGGGTTTTGGCCATACGTTCGGTAAGGGTCATTGTATTTAAAATCCTTAGCAACCAGTCTCTTCGGAGACGAGGCGAATCAATGTTTCAACGGCTTCGGCGGCAGGGAGGGTGACGACATGGGTGCCCTTGCGGTAGATTGCAAAGACGCCATCGCCGCCACAGAGTGCCAAATCGGCCTCACGGGCTTCGCCAGGACCATTGACAACGCATCCCATCACTGCGACATGGAGGCGCTTGGCGGTGGGATGAAGGCGATAAAGTGTTCCAACACGTCAGAGATGTGTTCGGCCGCCGCTTGCACATCCACCTTGGTGCGACCGCAGGTGGGGCAACTGGTGACCCACGCGCCAGGGGCACGGAGCGAACACGCCCGCAGGATTTCAATGCCTACGCGGACCTCTTCTTCAATGGGTGCAGTGAGGGAGACGCGGAGGGTGTCGCCGATACCTTCGTCAAGGAGACGGGAGAGGGCGATGGCGCTCGTCACGGTGCCGCGGCGTGCAGTGCCGGCTTCGGTCAAACCCAAGTGCAAGGGGTAGGGCACGCGTTCGGAGAGCAATCGGTAGGCCGCTAAGGTGCGCGGGATATCGGAGGCCTTGACGGAGATTTTGATTTCGTGATAGTCGAGCGCTTCCAAGAGTTGGACGTGGTGACACGCGCTTTCAACGAGGGCTTCAGGCGTGGCCGAACCGTATTTTTGGAGGAGCGATTTCTCTAACGAACCGCCATTGACGCCGATGCGAATGGGAATCTTGCGCGGACGTGCGGCATTGACCACGGCCCGAACCCGATCTTCGCCACCGATGTTACCCGGATTGATGCGCAACGCCGCGATACCTGCTTCAATGGCGGCAAGGGCGAGGCGGTAATCGAAATGGATGTCGGCAATGAGCGGTAAGGGGCTTTTGGCGCAGAGCGTTTTGAGCGCATCGGCAGCCTGTTGGTCGGGAACGGCCACGCGGAAGAGGTCGCAACCCAATTCCGTGGCGCGTGAAATCTGTCCCAAAACGGCAGGGATGTCCGCGGTGGGGACGTTGCCCATCGTTTGAACGGAAACGGGTGCGCCGCCACCAACCGTGACA
>JAFYMU010000093.1 GCA_017548245.1 Kiritimatiellia bacterium
CCGTCACCATCTGCACAAACCCCTCTTGCTGGGCACGTTTGGGCGCCGAGCGATGGTCACGCCACTGCTTACGCCACGCATCGACCACCGGTTCCTGCCACGTCTCAAAGCCTTCCCCTTTAAGATCGGCATCAAAGGGAAGCGGCATCAAGGTGTTGATGAGGTTAATCACCGTGGGACACGAACGGTAGGAGACGAGCAAGGGATCCCCCGCCGGAATCTTCGGCAAACGCTTCGGGTCACCAAAGAGCGTTGCATCGCCCCCGCGCCAACCGTAAATCGACTGTTTCGTATCCCCCACATAGAAGAAAGTGCCATCCTCTTCGGCGGCCAACTCATGCGCCATCCCCGAGAGAATCTGCCACTGACTCACACCCGTATCTTGGAATTCGTCAATCATCAAATGGCGAATCGCGTTATCCAAACGGTAGGCAATGTAGAAGGCATTGGCGTTGCGAACCGATAACTGCCCCCCCACCTGCTGTGCCAACGTCTTCGTAAGCGCATCAAAGGAGAGCATCCCCCGCTCTTCCGTCAAGGCATTTTTCGCCTGCTTAATGGCGACCAACGCGCGATGCAGTGCTTGCGTGTGCGTGGCAGTTTGCTCCACATCACGCGCCAAGACATCGGAAAGCATTGCGTCAAACCCCTCCGTCATCGCCTTGGGAAGCTGGGAGACCTTTTTGTAGTAAGAGATTTCACCCGTCTTGGCCGACTGCTGAAGCGTGTCCAATTCCTCCCACTTCTCCTGTGCCCACACCTTCTTGAGTTCGCGCACCGAGTTGATTTCAGCGTGATAACCCTGAATCATCTTACGCAACTTCGTCCCCGTGCCGCGCGGCCCCGTCGTAAAGAGCCCGCTCTCGCACCCCGCTTCAAAACACGCTTTGACCTCCTCCACGATGGAGGCGATATTCGAAGCGCGGTCAACGTTGGTCTTCTCCAAACACAAGGCGTCGCGATTACCCCACCCTTCGGGATGGGATTCAAGCACCGACTCATAGGTTTCCAAGTATTCCTGGAGGCGTTCGGAAAGCGCATCAATCTCCGCCGTGGCGCCGTAGTGAAAGTTAAAGAGGTCGAGCAACTCTTCCTCGGAATGTTGCGCATCCCCCTGCAAGGCGCGTTGCACACTCTCCTGCACAATCTCACGCGCTTCAGGACTTTGACGACCCCCATCATAAAGCGCAAAATCGGGGTTTAACCCGATATCGTAGGCAAAGAGACGCGCAATCATTGACGAAAAGGCGTCAATCGTGGAAATCTGCAAACGCGGCAAGGCCTCGAGAATCTTGCTCAAGGCCGCCTCACGCGAGAGCCCCTCCTCAACCATTCCTAACGCATCGTCATCATCGGTCAAACGGGTCACAATCGCGGCAAAGATTTCACGCGTGGCGGCACGCGTGAAGGTGAGCGCACAAATTTCATCGGGCGCAACACGCGACATGACCAAGTGGCAAAAACGTTTGGATAACGCAAACGTCTTGCCACTTCCTGCCGAAGCGGAGAGGTATTCTGAGGAAATCTTCATAGCCATTGTATCCTACCCAACAAACCCAAATCAAACGCGCTCAGCCGTTCGCGCCTTAGCGGCGCGGACGACGAGACTTGGGCGTCAAATTATTCTTGCCACGGCCCAACGAGGGCGGACCCTTACGACGCGCACCTGCTCCAGACTTACCCGGCGAACGGCGCGGCTTCTGGATCGGACGACGCGGCGAACCATCCGGCAACGTCTCCTCTGTGGAGGTCTCTTCCTCCGCCTCCGAGGAACCACTCTTGCCCGAGGATTTCACACGCGAACGGAACTGCAAGATGATCGCAGCCCCTTCCAAGTCAAAGGCCTCACGGATATTACGGATGAGGAAGTCCTGGAAAGGTTTGGTCGCCAAACGCGCATCGTTCACAAAGAGACGCAAGATCATCGGGTTCGCGCCCGTCTGCGTGGCGTAGTGGAAACGCAACTGGCGGCCATTCTTGCTCGGCATCTGAGTGCGTTCCATCGCCGCCGACAGGGTTCGGTTCAACACACCCGTCGGCAAAACGCGCTTCTGGTGTTCGGCCACGCGGTCAATCACTTCGATACTGTTGCGCACATTGTAACCATCCTGGGCGCTCATGAAGACCACCGGCACGTGACGCAAATACGGCAACATCTCGCGCATGTGAGCGATGGCCGCCGTTTCGGTATAACCCTTTGCACGGGCCAAATCCCACTTGTTCACCAAGATGATACACGCCTTTGCCTCACGCTGAATCATCGAAGCGATGAACTTATCCTGCGTGGTCGGGCCAATCTCAGCATCCATCACCAAGACCGCTACATCGCATTCACGCACCGCCTCTTCACTGCGGAAGAGCGAGAAGCGTTCCACCGACGTGTCGATCTTGTGCACATGACGCATGCCTGCGGTATCGACCAACGTGTAATGGCGCGCCGTCGGCCCCGTGCCAATCGTGAAAGGCACATCCACGCAGTCACGCGTGGTACCCGCCACATTACTCACAATCACGCGATCGCTGCGCAAAATGCGGTTGATGTAACTGCTCTTACCGGCATTCGGACGACCCACAATCGCCACGCGCAACGGTTTAGCCGCTTCCGCCAACTCCGCCTCTGTCTTCGGCGGCAACACCTTCACCACCTCCGCCATCAGCTCATCCACGCCACGATTGTGTTGGGCCGAGACCACAAAACGCGGGAAGACCAAACGGTCAAAGTCACCCGCCCCCGCCTCATGCTTCGGCAAGTCACACTTATTCACCGCCACGAAACAAGGACGGCCACTCTTATGCACCAAGCGCGCCACCTCTTCATCCGCGGGCTGAATCCCAGCCTGAACATCCACCACCAAAATCACCGCTGCCGCATCCGCCAAAGCCACATCAACCTGGTCACGCACAGCCATTTCAATCACATTGTCTTCACGCGTCCCGTCAAACAAACGGATACCGCCCGTATCGACCAAGTGAAAACTCTCATCATGCCAAGCCACCTCACGCACAATACGATCACGCGTGACACCACTTTGGTCATGGACAATTGCGATACGACGATTCGCAATACGGTTAAAAAGAGCGGACTTTCCGACGTTGGGTCGCCCAACGATAACAACAGTCCGACGAGGGGCTAATTCATTATTCATAACATCCACTAGTATACCAAAAAAACACCCCGCGCGCGCACGGAGCCCTGCGGGCAGTTGCTAGTTGGTGGTTTTGAGTTCTGGGTTTTGAGAAAAGCACTGGCAGCGTATTTTCCGCAAGCTCCGCGATCTTGCAAAGGTCGCGCATCGCGGACGCCATGGCACTCCGTGCCCCGCGATGCCGCCTTTGCGCTTGCACTAGCAGGGTGTGGCCGCGGAAGGTTCGCTACGCTCACGCCCATGCAAAGCTCTGGCAGGATACGGGATGCAATCCCGTCGTTTGTTGCTTGCACCATTCTGGCAATGCTTCTCTCCAAACTCAAAACCCAAAACCCCAAACTCAGAACCCGAAATAGTGAAAAATAGTGAAATTTAGTGAAATCGGTCGGAAAGAGTGTGTTTTTCCGCCCGAATCGGTCGGCACACCGACCAATTCTTTGCTAAAATAGATGAGCAACCGACCGATTTGAGGTGAATGATGACACATTTGGATAAGATTCTTGAGTATTTGCACTATCATGAAGCGGGGGCGAATCGTCGTGAATTGATGGATGCGCTCAATTTAGGGTTAAAAGATACGCAAATGAAGGGCATCCTTGCGGAGGGTGTTCAAAAG
>JAFYMU010000094.1 GCA_017548245.1 Kiritimatiellia bacterium
AGTGGTCTCCTGGCTCGAAACGGACCATCTTCCAGCGCTTCTTGTCTTTTTTTTCTCCAATGATTAACATGGTCTCCTCCTTTTCTCCAGTGTCATCCACAAGATGCCACATTGCTTTTCTTAAGTCAAGCCCAAACTTTACATGATTTCTGGGTCTTGCATAATCTCATTCGTGGTGTGCATTTTTACCTCTTGAAATGAAAACGCGGTCGAGTCCGATGGCGTTGACATTGAATTCCTTTCCCCATCACCAAACACGCGAGGCTAGCCGACTTTATCCTTGATCTTTTCCCATGTAAAAGGAGACTGCAGTGCTCGGAATCAAAATACTGACGGCAGTCGGCTTTGAGTAATACACCCATTTAAAGGCCGACTAACGCGTTTTCGGCCAATTTCTTACATTCCACCAACCCTCGGCTAGGAAAAAGGCTAGAACGCGTGTTTCTCCCCCTCGGTTGCACCCCCAAAAAAGAACAGGCGGCATCTGAAACAGATACCGCCTGAACTGAGGAAAGGTTAAAGCTAACCTTAGGCCTTGGTGATGCAGCCCGACTTCAAGCAAGAGGCGCAAACCTTCATGTGACAGGTCTGGCCGTTCGGCTTGCGAACGTGCACGTTCATCAAGTTGGGCTCAAAGCGACGCTTCGAGATACCGGTCGTGTGCAAACCGATGCCGCCCTTGGCCTTCTTCAAACCGTGACGCACAATGCGGTTGCCAACCATCGGCTTCTTGCCGCAAACTTCACAGATACGAGACATGATGTGTTCTCCTTAGAGTTAAAACGTGATTAAGATTGATTTAAGGTTTCAAAAACGTTGCCATACGGAAACGTTCTGCAGAGACTTCCGTGTGATCCACTTCCTGACGCGGCTTCGCCTCACGCTTAGCCTGTCCCTTCGCCTGCGGCTTGAGTTCCTGACGCAATGCCTGGAGCACTGCATCCAATCCCGGCTTGCCATCTTCCACCAACGAAAGACGCAAAGGCGTAATCCCCGTCTCAGCCACGAACGCGTCGTAATGCTCTTGCGCAGCGGGTTCGTCCATCTTGTTGGCAATCACAAGCGCAGGGCGCTCGGCCAACTCGGGATCATAGTTTTCAACTTCAGCCCGCAACACGCGGTAAGCATTTTCAGGAAGATTCTCGGTATCGGCCATATCCAAGACGTAAACCAGCATCTTCGAACGCGAGATGTGACGCAAGAACGTTAAGCCCAAGCCCACACCATCGGCGGCACCTTCAATGATGCCCGGGATATCTGCCACGCGCAACGTAGCATAATCGCCATACACCACCGTGCCCACAATCGGATGCAACGTCGTAAACGGATAATTGGCAATCTTCGGACGGGCCGCACTCATCGCAGCCAACAAGGACGACTTACCCGCGTTCGGAAAGCCCACCAAGCCAGCATCGGCAATCGTCTTCAATTCAAAACGAGCCGTGAATGCTTCACCCTCATCGCCAGGAATGAACTTTTCAGGAGCTTGGTTCACCGAACTCTTGAAGTGCACATTACCCCAGCCACCGCGGCCACCCTTAGCAATCGTCAGCGTATCGCCGTGCTCCAACACTTCGCCCAAGAAGGCATCCGTGTCCAGATTGTACACTTCGGTTCCACAAGGCACGTCCACAACCAGGTCTTCCCCGTTGCGACCATGCATCTTTTGCCCGGTGCCGTTCACACCATTCTCCGCGAACAAACGCGGTTCGTAGAAGACGCGCAGCAAACTATCAGCATGCGTGCTAGCACGCACGATCACGTTACCGCCGCGACCGCCGTCACCTCCGTCAGGACCACCTTCCGGAACATGCGATTCACGACGAAAACTTCCGCTTCCGTCACCGCCACGTCCTGCGCGGACCTCGGCTGTTGCCGAATCAACAAAGGTTCTGGTCTTCACCGTCTCTACCCTATACCAATCTCGAGAAATTATTCAGCCACTTCAGGAAGGGGCTTCACTGCAACGACTTTGCCGTTCTTCTGGAATTCGACAACGCCGTCAATCAACGCAAAAAGCGTGAAGTCGCGACCGCAGCCCACGTTTGCACCCGGTGCAAACTTCGTGCCACGCTGGCGAACGATAATCGATCCGGCGGTGACGACCTGACCGGCGTAACGCTTGACACCGAGACGCTTCGAATTGCTGTCGCGGCCATTACCAGTGCTACCTGCCATGATTGTTTATCCTTTCCGGAAATTAAGCAATGGATTTAATCTTGAGAACCGTCAATTCCTGGCGGTGACCGACGCGGCGTTCATAACCTTTGCGGCGGTTCTTACGAAAATGAATCAGCTTGTCGCCACGCTTGTGGCCCAAAACCGTTGCAACAACCTTGGCGCCTTCGACCGTAGGCATGCCAATCTTGAGTTCGTCGCCAGTATTCAATGCGAGCACAGAGGTAAGCTCAATGTCTGCACCAGCTTCGCCAGCCATGCGATTGACTTCGATCACCGAACCAACCGTCACACGGCACTGGACGCCACCGGCCTCAACGACTGCATATGCTTCCATGGGATGTGTCCTTTGTTGTGTTTAGAAAGATTCTTCGATGCCCCAATGGCAAAGAAAGTGGCGCATAAGATACCGAAACTTTTAACCCTCGTCAACAAATTTCACAAACAAAGTTTTTAGAAAATCATAACCCATTGAAATATCAAACAAAACTATTTGCAAACACACACTCCTCGCAGATCATAACTCATTGAAACTGCGTCACACAAAAAGCCCCTTTTAACCTACTCCAAACAAAGACGCCCCTCGCTTAAAAGGGGCGTTTATTCACGACTCCATTACACATTAAAATCCAAACAGAGTCGCACCTCTGTGTAGGGCTTAACATCACGAACGGCCACCTCCACATGCGCCGGATGCGTTGCATACTGCTTGAGTGCCACCTCGTCTACAAAGGTCGAATCCAACATCACATCCGCATTTGAAGACGCAAGTCCCTCAATCTGCACCTGAATATCCACCAATCCAGGAATCACCCCTTTCAAACTCTCAAGCCCAGCCTTCATGCCAACCTTAACCTTTTCCACATCCGTCAAGCCAGCCTTCAACTGCCATAAAATCACATGCTTTACCATCTGCATCATCCTTTCATACGTAATTGAGCATCATTATACCCTATTCCACCCCAAAACGCACCCCTTCCCCAAACAAACACTCACACACAAAAAGAAAAGGCCGCTCGGAAAGAGCGACCTTTATCTGTTGGTTTGGATACCAAGACTCAGCGACGGAGGCCGAGGTCAGCGAGCATCTTGCGATAAGCTGCTTCGTCGGTGCGCTTGAGGTAATCCAAAAGCTTGCGGCGGTTGTTCACCATACGGATCAAACCGTAACGGGAGGAGTTATCCTTCTTGTTGATCTTCAAGTGCTCGGTGAGCGCTTCGATCTTCTTGGTGAGGGTAGCGATCTGCACTTCGCTGGAGCCGGTGTCACGTTCGTGACGCTGGAACTGCTGACGGATAGCATTTTTGTCAACCATGGTGTTTCTCTCTTCTGTTTAGGAGGGTTATTAACACCTTTCACGCTGCCCCGGACATCGGGGCTTGCCCGCAACGGGGAACGTATCCTAAGACACGTCGCAGGAAAGTGGCGCATACAGTATCACACTTCGCGCCTATGTTTCAAGTAAAATCGTCGTAAAGGAGGCGTTTTTGATTGATTCTTCAAACGGTTACGCTTGAAAAAGCCACGTAGAGAGGTAACGATCCCCGCCATCTGGGAGGATTACGACAATGCGTTTGCCCGCATACGCCGGGTCGCGAGAGAGTTCGCGCGCCGCCACAAGTGCTGCGCCCGAGGAGATACCTACAAGCAATCCCTCCTGCTTTGCCACGGCACGCGCTGCCTCTCCTGCGGCCTCTGCTGAAACAGTCATCACGCGCGAAATCAACGTCGTATCCAGATTTTTAGGAATAAAGCCTGCGCCAATCCCCTGCAACTTATGAGCACCTGGCGCACCCCCACTCAACACCGCCGACGTATCGGGTTCCACCGCCACAATTTCCAATTGCGGCAACGCCTTTCGCAACGCTGCGCCCGTTCCAGAAAGGGTTCCGCCTGTGCCCACCCCAGCCACAAAGACGTCCAATGCGCCATCCATGTCGGCCAAGATTTCAGGTGCGGTGGTCTGACGATGCGCCGCCGGATTGGCGGGATTTTCAAATTGTTGCGGGATCCAACTGCCTGGATGCTGCGCCTGCAACTCAAGCGCCTTATCAATCGCCCCTTGCATTCCCAACGCGCCAGGCGTCAACACAATCTCTGCGCCATAGGCCGCCAAGAGTTTACGACGCTCTTCGCTCATGGTGTCGGGCATCGTCAACATCAAACGATAACCCTTCACGGCGGCGACCAATGCCAAACCGATGCCCGTGTTGCCGCTGGTGGGTTCGATAATCCAACCGCCTGGTTGCAAGACCCCCTCGCGTTCGGCCGTCTCCACCATCTCGAGCGCGACACGATCCTTCACGCTACCGCCCGGATTAAAATACTCCACCTTCGCAAAGATCTCTGCCGCCCCATCGTTAAACCGATTGAGGCGCACCAAAGGCGTGCGTCCAAGCGCTTCCAAGATTGAATTCAACCGAGCCATACCAACCCCTCCCAACGGCCGTTCTTAGTGCCGCATCTTCTGATACGGCAACGTCACAAAGAAGATTGCACCCAAAATGTTACCAATGGTCACGAAGAAGAGGTTAATGCCATAACCCACCCACGTCACTTCGGGGCCAGCATTGTTGATCAACGCGATACCAATGATACTCATATTGGCGATACTGTGCTCAAATCCGCAGACCATGAAGATCAAAATACACCAAATCGTCATAATCAACTTACCCGATTCGCTCTTCATGCGCACACCACACCAAATCGCCAAACAGACGCAAATGTTACACAAAATGCCGCGAATCACCATCTCCACCGGTCCCAACGCCACCTTCGACGAGGCCACCTGATGGAAATAACTCACCGCTTCAGGCATCACATTCGCGCCCGACAACTTGTACAACCCAATCAGCATCCACGTGCCCACGAGGTTGCCCAACCAGTTCACCAACCATAATAAGCACGCCATGCGCCACGAGATCTTCTTCTCCCACGCCGCCGCCGACAACACCAAGTTGTTGCCCGTGAAGAGTTCGCAACCCGCCATCACCGCCAAGCTCAATGCCGACGAGAAGGCAATCGCCGCCACAATGCGCGCCGCCGAACCCATCAACGGCGCCATCAAGCCACCGATGCTCAACGCCACCATGCTACCAAAGGTAATAAACATGCCCGCCACCATCGAAGAGATGATGTAACCCTTCGTGTTGCGGAAGTACAACGAAATCTTGGCCAAAGCGGAACCGCACAAGCGGCGATAAGCATCACAATACATTCTAAAACTCCATCAATCGTATCAAATCAATCCCGTTACCATAACACGTTTAGCGCTTTCCTGCAAGCCTAAGCCGCAACGCGCACCCGTTTTACAACCGTAACGTCTTAAAGAGGTCAGACGCCATCAACGACTCCTGCCCATGTCCAAAGGCAGCACGGTCACCGGCCTTGGCGTGGTGATAAACGCCCAAACAAGCCGCATCTTCCGTTCCGAGACCACGCGCCAAAAGGCCCGCGATCACCCCTGCGAGAATATCCCCCGTGCCTGCCGTCGCCATGCCAGGGTTGCCCCCCATGCACTGATGCAACCGCCCACCGGGTTCGGCCACCAACGTATGATGACCCTTCAAAACCGTAATCGCGTGGTACATCGCCGCGATGGCACGCGCCGCCGCAGGACGATCACGTTGAATCTCCATCGGCGTCACACCAAGCAAACGCGCCGCCTCGCCCGGGTGCGGCGTCAAGACCAAACGCAGTGTCGAGCCATCAGGCGCCCATCCATCTTGACGCAAAGCCGCCAATGCCGTCAACGCATCAGCATCCACCACCGTGCGCGGAATCGAGACATCGCTCACCAACGCCCGCAAGACATCCATCTTCACAGCGTCAAACTCGCCCATACCTGGACCGATGACCAACGCATCACACGCCGCGGCCACCTCACTCAGTTCAGCCTGATCATCCGAAAAGACCGCTTCCGGCACCCAATACGCCGCTGCCGCACGCGAAGCCGCCGGCACATCCAACGTCACCAAACCGCACCCTGCGCGATAAGCCGCCAACGCCGCCAACACCGGAGCATGCGGATAGGTCGCCGACCCACCAATAATCACCGCGTGACCATAACTGCGCTTGTGCGAATCCAAAACACGCTCCGGACGCAAATAGTTGCGCAATTCGGGTTCGGCAATCAATTCCACATCCTCAGGCGGCAAACACTCACGCGCTTCCAAAAGGTCACCCGGAATGCCGATATCCGCCACACTCAATTCACCCAAATAGACACGCGCCGCAGGCGAAGCAAAGCCAATCTTCGGACGCGAGAAGGTCACCGTCGTATCAGCGCGAACCGTTTCACCCGGCGAACTGCCCGTGTCCGCATCCAAACCGCTCGGCACATCCACCGACACCACCGGACAATCCGACGCCGTACCATTAATCCAATGAATCGCCGCCGCAATCGAACCCGACGGCACACCCTTTGCGCCAATCCCAAGCAACGCATCAATAATCAACGCATGACGCGTCGACACCGCCGGATCCTCCCACGGATCATCCGTCCACGCCTCCTGCGACGGCAACACCGTCGGGCGAATCCCCGCCGCGCACAAATCCTTCCACGCACGCGAAGCATCCCCCTTCAAACGCGACGGCACGCACGTCATATACACACTCACATCAAAACCATCCACCTTCAAACAACGCGCCGCGACAAAACCATCCCCGCCATTATTCCCCGGACCACACAACACCACACACCGATGAATCCCCGCACGCGTCGCAATACGCGCCGCACGACGCGCCACCGCCGCCCCCGCACGACACATCGCCGTGTAAGACGGCAAATTACGTTGCGCAAATGCAACCGACTCCGCATCGCGAATACCTTCAACCGTGATCCACTTCATCTACGCCTCCACCAATCTCAATCAAATACGAGCACCATTATACCACAAGCCATTCACTACATTCAGGCGCGGATAGCGAGGAACCTTAATCGTCAACCTCTTGCGCCACTTCGTGCAATCGCACCTGACGAATCACCTTATCAAAGGCCAACCGCATCTTCCGTTCCCACCCCCATGCGGTGCGCACCTTCTGCGGATTAAGAATGCGACAATGCCCTGTAATAATGTGCTTTTCCAACTTCCATCCCGCATCTTCAATCAAGACACGCCACCACACCTCACGGTCGAGCACCCGCAACGGAAGCGTTGGAAAACTTTGCGGCACCATAATCTCACGCGCCGGCTTTCCCTCAATCAACACCTGCCTCAAATAATTGAAGTAAAAGAGCTCATGATGATTTGCCAACGCCTTTACAAAGGCAATCTTTGCCCAAAGAGCCGTCACCTCCACATCACGCGTAATCGTGGCCGGCAAGACATACTCCACCACATTTTCGTGCGACTGCAACGACCCATTCGCGCCAAAAGCCACATCACGTTCACCCCCTGCCACAGCATAAATGTAACGCAACACCACATCTTTCGGATTGCAAATCGCCAAAATGGGGCGTTCGCAAGCCTTTCCAATTTTGCCGAAATCAGGATCATCCGCAGGAAGCGCCGCTCCCATTAGAATTGCCTGCCGAATCTGCATCTGATGTTCCGCCAAAAGAACCAACGCACGAATAATCATCCGAGCCCCAAGCGAATGTCCGATCAATGTCAATTGACGCCGTTGCGCATCAGGCATCATCGCGATTTCAAACGCCAGCTTCCACGCCTCCTTCTCCGCATTGGCAAGCACCACCGACCAAACATAACTCTCCCCATCCCACGCCTTAAAACACACCTTTGCGTGCGGAAACGTCTGCTGCGCCACACGCATAATCGACTTAATCGGCTTCTGACTTCTCAGCCACCCAGGGATAAACCAAACTTCTTCGCTTTCATTCACAGCATTCATACCCCGCATTATACCACAAGCACGCCACTCCCTGCCTCTGCAACAAGGTTGTCCCCCTCGCGCAAGATTAAAACCGCTGCACAGCGATGGTCATCAATCGTTCCAACCATTGGCTAGAGAAGCGCGCCTCCGTTAACCATCGCGAAAAGAACGCTTTGAGCCACGCGTCCTCGCCATCCCCGCCCACATCAAGATCGAACGTCCATCCTCCAATACACGTTCCTCCGGCACCAGTGCCTGCACCTCACCACAACGCGAACCATTTATGCACACCACATCCCCTACCTCAACCGTTCCACGCGCATCAAACACCCCCTTCACCGCCTGATAACACCGCGTTCCTACGATTGGGAACATCCAATTCCTCGATGTTGCATTCGTTATACCAAAATACGCGATCCCATCAGGCATCTCAAACCCACAATCACACACCTGCCCAACATGCGGATAATCATCCCCTGGATAAAAACAAACCACCCGTTGATTCAACGTCAACACCCGCGTATCCACACGCTCAAAAATAATAGGTTCTACCATACCATCACGACCTTTCAACATTGCAATACCAAAAAGCGTGCTCCACCACCATCACCAACATCACCCCTAAAACAACTTTTTCAAGCGACTTTTTTGAAAACCAATAACTTTTTCAAGCGACTTTTACATTTTCAAAGATTCAATACGATAAACCCTAAGATGCACTCCTCTCTTCGCAACACGCGGCTATGCCCACGAAAATAGACGAACACCACCAGTGAAACTTATTGTTTAAGCACATTCTCCTTCGGCACGATGAGCCGACCTCGCCTCACATTCATTTTAGATTTCTCCGCATTTACGGAATTTTCTAAAATGAAAACCCTCCGACGTTCATCCATCAGAGGGCTTTTTGTTAATGAATCAGAGATGAGCTTAGAAATCCAAGACCGCGTCATTTAATAAGAACTCTTTGATTCCCATAATGAGAACACCATTTTCATCATAGCCTGGTTGCTTTGAACCTCCCACAATGATTATCTTCTTAAAACCATCTGCGATATTCATTAGAGGACGCTCTTCTTGTTGACGTTTCTCGAACGTTGGCAGCGAAAAGGCTGATTGGATGTAGCATCGCTGATCACCTTTATTCACGACAAAGTCGACCTCCACCTTCTTCTCTACGCGCTTTCCACTAGCATCCACCTCTGTCAACTCCAAAACCCCAACATCCGTGTTATAGCCACGCGCATTGAGTTCATTGAAGATGATATTCTCCATCAGATGCGTCTCTTCTTGTTGACGAAAATCAAGTTTGGCATTTCTAAGCCCAATATCCGTAAAGTAATACTTCGCGGGCGTGCTAATGTACTTTCGCCCCTTGATGTCATAACGCAACGCCTTAGCAATCAAGAAGGACTCCTGCAGATAGTTCAAATACTGCTTAATCGTTGGAGCAGAGAGCACCACTTTTTTACTCCTAAACGTATCGGCAATCTTCTGAGGATTGAGTAATCCTCCAATACTTGAAGCAATCACCGACAACAACTCCTCCAATTCATTTGAATGCTGAATTCGATTACGCGCAATCATATCCTTCAAATAGGTCTCTTTGTAGAGATTTTGCAGATAGCGCGCCTTATCCTCACCCGTTTGAAACATTAACAACGCAGGCATACCACCATAACGGCAATAGTGTTCCCATGCCGCAGCCCAATCCTCCCCTGCAACCGAAAAATACTCTGCAAAACTCAACGGATAGACGCGGATCTCATCACCACGCCCACGAAACTCCGTCACGATATCCGTAGAAAGAAATTTCGAATTACTCCCCGTCACATAGACATCTAAATTCTTGATATGCAAAAAACCATTGAGCACGTCCTCAAACCCCTCCATCATTTGCACCTCATCCAAGAGCAAATAATGCATTTCGTTATCCAAGATACGCGACTTCACATAATGATAACAAGCCTCAGGTTGGCGATACTGCTTATTGATGAAATCATCTAAAGGAAGGTAAATAATACGCTGCTCTGCAACACCACACGCCAAGAGATGCCCTTTGAACAACTCCGATAGTAGGTACGACTTTCCACAACGCCGAATACCACTAATGATTTTAATCAAACCATTATGCTTATGGCGAATCAACTGATTTAAGTAACGGTTTCGTTGTACCACTTTCATCAACCATCTCCATTTTAGATTTTACCCAATTTGCGGAGTTTTCTAAAATGATTATGCCATAAACCTCCCCAAAAGTCCACGTCCAATTTAGATTTCTCCGAATTTGCGGAGTTTTCTAAAATGAAAACCCTCCGATGTCCATCCATCAGAGGGCTTTTTATAATTGTTGTAAATACCAACTATTGGTCTAGATTTTCAACTTTTACTTTGACAAAGGTGTGCGTACCCAGCGTTACGTTCAGCACAACCTCGCCCTTTGTCGTTTCTTCAAGATAAGGCGTCAAATCATAACCCACGCGTTCAATCAACGACATTTGCTTTGAAAGGTCATCTGTTCCATACACATGAATGTAGCCCGTTTCAATCTCCGAAACAATCGTATTGCCTACTCCAGGCGTCACCTTTATGCGTATTAAGCCAGTCTGCGGTTCAAAACTCGTAATACGAATTTCAGGACGCGCATACGTTGCTTTCAACACATCCCCTTCAAGCGTTGTTGAAGGCGCAATTCCCATATCGGCAATAAGCCCAATCAAGCCTTGCGGCCCCGAAATCATAATTTTCGTTACGCCCGTAAGCTGATTACCTAAAAGCGTACGGATCTGATTCTGCGTACCCGTAGCAAGTGTCTCACCTTCTGCCACAACTGGAATCTCATGCGGCATCGTCAAGGTCGCGTAATAGGTTGTCACACCATTTTCAGTTGCCTCAGAGAAGATGACATCGTCAACGCCCTCAAGCACAAACTGGAGTCCTGTCGTTGGCGTTGAAAGCAACGCATAACATCCACTCGCCCATCCATTGACTGGCTCAACCACAGGAATCGTCGTCAATCCCCTCACGTCACCCGTAACGACAATCGGCGTTTGCTTATCGGAAGCTTGTAGGTTATCGCCTTCAATAAGTGTCAACGTTCCTAATCGCGTATCGGCATTCACCGTCTGCGCAGATTCAAGTCGTGTAACACCGGCCGTCTCCGACATTACGCGCACCATCCCATGCACAATTGATAGAGGATTTTCAATTGTGACATCCTTAACGCCCGTCTTTTCACCTAATTCAACATTTGAAATAGTGATATCAGAATACCGTCCCGCGCATCCTTCGCGAACGGCAAAGGTGACTTTTGCGATAGACCCCGAACCACCCTTCACGTTTTCCTCTGCAGAGCCGAACATTGATACGAAAACAAGCCCGTTCGTTCCTGACGAAATGAAGTCCTCAGGCATCAACATGTTCAGCGTTCCTGCTTCTACTTTCGTTACGACCAGTACTTGAGGATCGTAGGCAAGTGTCGCGCCCGCATACGACAACCCTTCCGCGCTGTCCAATTCAATGGGCACGGTCACGGTACACCCTTCGTTCGCAACAAATGTTCCGACCGAAACGCAATAGCCAAAACAATACCCTGCCATCACTAAAACAGTTAGTAGCGCAAGCCCCTTCATTTTTCACCTCCACCCCATGCGCCACACTTCTACAAGAGCGCGCGTAAGGCCTGATAGTCAGCATTATCAAGTTTCCCGTTACCGTTAAAATCACCCGCGCGAAGTTCATTGGCATTCCACTTAGGATTCGACGACTGCTTGAGACGTGCCAAAATCTGCGCGTCCTCCTTCGTGAGCCGACCATCACCATTCATATCACCCAACGACCAAGACGGCACAACCGAAGGATCGTCTTCGCCTTCCGCTCGCGCGATAATGCCAATCTTTACTGGGCGAGGCTTCGTAACACTCAACGCTGCGCCATCAGCAGCCTTCAACGTCGCCACATCAAGCGCCACATCTGTCTCACATACTGTGGCCGTCTTGAATGTAAACACCAAGAATGCCCCCTGTCCAGTTGCGACAGAGTCGCCAGAGAGGCGCGCCGTCCATTGACCCGACGTAGACGTTTCTTCCACTGAGAGTGAGTCCGTAAGGCCTGTTGTTCGGACCGCAATCGGCGAAAGCACCGCTGCGTCATACGAAAGCGTAATGAGCGCGTCGCCTGAAACACCCAACGAATTCTCAATCGCAAGCACGACCTCAACCGTATCCCCCGAGAACACCTGCACATCATTCCACGAGAACGTAACCGTTCCCAACGTAACGCGGATTGACTCGCTTGCAACCGATTCCTTCACCGAAGGCGTTGAATTACCAGCAGTGTAGAAACGCGAGATCGAGGTCACCTTGTAGTCGTAATTCCCATGTACAGCAGGGAAATCACGATAAGTCGGCAATGTCACTGTCGCAATTGGCGTTGTAGAGACTTCTCCGCCCACGGGAGAACGGTAAATGTTATATCCTTTAACACGACTCTCTTCGCTTGCCGTCCACGTGAGGAGTACGTTGTCTACACCTGACAGACCCGTTAACCCTGTCGGTTGCCCAACGGTGGGATCTTTTAGGAGCATCAGCTTGCCCTGTGCCGTTCCACACAGACAGTCAAGATCTCCATCCTCATCCCAATCAACGGCTGCCAATTGTAAGCCTTCTGCAAAGCCAGGATAGGTCCCACCCCACACCTTATGTTGAAGTTGGAAGTGTTGCGCCTGCGATTC
>JAFYMU010000095.1 GCA_017548245.1 Kiritimatiellia bacterium
GGCCATTGCCTTTGGTGGGCGCATCCGCGAGATTACGTTGCAACTCTTGGGTGGCTGCGCCTTGATTACACGTATGCCGGCGTTGCCGTGGCAAGAGTGTTTGATGGCCTTTGCGGGCCCGTTGTGTTCGCTCGTCTTAGCCGGTTGCGCTTGGTTTGGGGCGATGGTCTTTGGTGGCTTTGGCGAAGTGTGGACGCCGCAGGGTGTGGTGGCGGAATTCTATCCGAATCTGTGGTTTATATTAGCGGCCACGCTCAACTTTGGTTTAGCCATTTTCAACTTACTGCCTGCGTTCCCGATGGATGGGGGCCGCATCTTGCGTTCGCTCTTGCAGTGTGTGGGCAAGTCGAAGGTGCGCGCCACGGAGATTGCGGTGTGGGTGGGCCGCGGGTTTGCGGTATTGTGGGTCTTCTCGGCGTTGTTGGATCTCCTGTTTGGGGTGACGATTTCTTCGCCAACGTGGGCGCCGCACTGGTTGGCGTATTTGTGGGACATTATTTTTGGTGATGGCGGCGTGTTCCGTCTCTTGATTGCATTTATGATTTGGTCTTCAGGACAGCGCGAATTGACTTACGTGCGTGCTGAAGCAGACTACTACGGAGGATGGCGATGAGCCTTGCTGTTGGTATTGTTGGATTGCCGAATGTGGGCAAATCGACGTTGTTTAATGCTTTGACCCGTGCGCAGAACGCAGAAGCTGCGAACTATCCCTTTTGTACAATCGAACCCAATAAGGCCACGGTGCCTGTAGCGGACTTGCGTCTCGAAAAGTTGGCGGAGATAGGTAAGAGTGCCCGTATTATCCATGCCACGGTGGACTTCACCGATATCGCTGGCTTGGTGCGTGGCGCCTCGAAGGGCGAAGGCTTGGGTAACCAGTTCTTGGGGAACATCCGCGAATGTGATGCCATCCTCGAAGTGGTGCGTTGCTTTGACAATGACGACGTGGTGCACGTGGAGGGTTCGGTGGACCCGATCCGCGATATTGAAATTATCGAAACCGAATTGGTCTTGGCGGACTTGCAGAGCTTGGAAAAGCGTTTGGATCGCATTAGCCGTCAGGCGCGTGCTGATAAGGCATTGGCCAAGGAAGTGGATGCCATGCGTAAGTTGCAGGAACACTTGGACGCGGGCTTGCCGGTGCGTACCTTTGTCTGTGACGACCCCGATGCTATCGCGCCGTGCCGTAAGGAGTTGCACTTCTTGACCGATAAGCCTGTCATTTACGTGGCCAACGTGGGTGAAGGCGATTTGGGTGCCGAGGACAACGACCACGTGAAGGCGTTGAAGGCCTATGCAACCGAACGTCAGTGCGACACGGTGGTGATTTGCGCTGCCATGGAAGCAGATTTGGTTGGCCTCTCGGAAGAGGAACAGCAGGACTTCCTGACCTCTTACGGTTTGGAACAGTCGGGCTTGGATGTGACCATTCAGAAGGCCTATCACACGTTGGGCTTGCAAAGCTACTTCACGGTGGGCCAGATTGAAGCCCGCGCTTGGACGATTCGTCGCGGTTGGACGGCACCCAAGGCTGCAGGCGTGATCCACACGGACTTCGAACGTGGCTTCATCCGTGCAGAAGTGGTTGCGTATGATGATTTTGTCGCCTTGGGGGGTGAAGCCCATGCCCGCGAAAAGGGTTTGCTCCGCGTGGAAGGTAAGGAATACGTCATGCGTGACGGTGATGTGGTCCACTTCTTGTTCAACGTATAAGGATTGATTATGTCGAAGTATTCGCTTCCACAAACGACATCGCCCTTGATGATGCGCCATGTGATTGTCTGGGGCTTGCCCTTCTTGGGTTGGGTCGTCTTGATTGTCGCTTGGTTGATGCTGTCGAGTTCGGAACCCGAAGAGAAGCCGACCACCACCGCGCCGCAGACGGAGGAGGTCGCACCGCAGCAGGCTCAGACGCAGCCTCAGGTCCCGACGCCTCAGCCCTTGCCGCAACCCGTTCAGCAGCCCCAACCGCTTCCCGCGCCGACGCAGCCCGCTCAGCCAATGAATGTGCCTGCGCCGACGCAGACGGTGACGATGCCTTTGGATAATGCGCCTTCCTTTGTGCCTTACAACTTCAAGACGGCGGTCGCGCAGGTGGGGTTGCCGAAGGAAGCCTCTTGTAACACCGGTATCTTGGTGGATATGGCAACGCGCAAGGTCTTGTGGGCAAAGGGGGCCGAACGCGCTGTGCCGATCGCCTCGATGACGAAGATGATGACGTTGCTCTTGGCGGAAGAGGCCATTGCACAGGGTCGTGTGACGCGTGAAACGCGCATTCCTGTGACGGTCAATGCTTACAAGATTGGCGGTTCGCAGGTGTGGTTGGACCCCAAGGAGGTCTTCCCCTTGTCCGAACTCTTGAAGGCCGTTGCGATTAAGTCGGCAAACGATGCCGCTTATTTGGTCAGTGAATATCTGGGTGATGGCGATGCGAGCACCTTCGTGGCGCGTATGAATGTCCGTGCCCGTGAATTGGGAATGTCGCACACCTCGTTTTACGATGCCCACGGCTTGGGTGATAGTCAGAAGCGTAACAACCTTGCCTCGGCTTACGACATGGTGATCTTGGCCGAACGTTTGTTGGCCTATCCCGAAGTGATGAAGTTGGCTGCCACGCGCATGGATACCTTCCGTAATGGTAAGACCGAATTGCGCAACCACAACAACTTGGTCTTCCACCGCGTCCCTGGCGTGGATGGTTTGAAGACGGGTTACACGGAAGCCAGCGGCTTTTGCGTGACCTTTACCTGCCTCCGTGCAGGTCGCCGTTTGATTGGTTGCGTGACCGGTTTCAAGACGGCGAAGGATCGTGATGCCTTCTGCCGTGCATTGTTGGACTGGGGCTATTCGCAGAACTAAGAGAAGAGGAGGACAACCGATGACATTGAAGAAGACTGAAAAGCGCATGGGGATGCAGCTCTTGCGTCTCGTGGTTGTAGGTTTGTTAATGGGTGTCACCGGTTGTGCCGCAACAACGATTGATGCGCGTATTCAGCAGCGTCAAGTCCTCTTTGATTCCTATGATGTCGCCACGCAAGAACGGTTACAGCGAGGTCAGATTCGCATTGGGGATGACGCGGATGCTGTTTGGTTTGTCTATGGCAATCCGACGCAGAAGATTCGTCGTACCGATGCGAACGGGTTTACGGAAATCTGGATTTACAAGATCTTGGGCTACTGTGACCGTTTGAACCATGGTGTGCGTCCCGTCTACTACGATGTGGGTGGTCGCGTGCGTGGCAGTTACTACATTGATGATACACCGGAATATGAATGGAAGGAAGTCTTGCGTATTGAATTCTCGCAAGGTCATGTTTCGGCGGTTCAGTTCAATGAGTAAGCGCTTGATAGCAAACTAAATAAAAAAGGAGGCTCTTCGCCTCCTTTTTTTATGGTCTGGCCCTTGGATTAAAGGGGATTGCGCGGTGGACGTCCACGTTTACGTCCCGGTTTGGTGGTGGCAGGTGGCAAGCCAATGTCATTCACGGCTGCCATAAACTGCTGGACATCGTCAAAGGCGGAGTACACCGAAGCAAAGCGAACGTAAGCCACGGCATCAAGGGTGCGTAAGCGTTCCATAATCAACTTACCAATGAGTTCGGTCGGCACTTCTTCCGCGTTGGAACGTTCGAGTTCAAAGATCACATCGTCAATCAACTGATTAATCGCCTGACTGGGAATCTTACGCTTTTGGCAGGCCGAGAGCAAGCCGCGTTCCATCTTGGTACGATCAAAGAGTTCGCGACAGCCATCGCGTTTAATGACGCGCGGCATGTGACGTTCGATGTGTTCGTAGGTGGTGTAACGTGCACCACAGATGAGGCATTCACGACGGCGACGCGTTGCGCTACGATCATCCGTTGCACGGCTATCGACCACGCGATCATTATCGTTTCCACAACAAGGACAACGCATCTCTAGCCTTTCTTAATGAATTGCGGTTAAGGCTGCCTGGGCAATGGTCAACCCATTGCGTCCCTCCACGCGTGTTACTTGACGCGGATCAATGAAGGACCAGACATGCGGTTTGGTCTCTGCAGCATAGATAACCACGGGCAACTGTTTGCCGCTCGGCAGCTTACGTAAGATTTCGAGCACCGCATCGGCAGAGAGTTCCTCGGCATCCAAGGGGATGACCAATCCAGCGGGACGGCGTGCAATCACCGATTCCACCGCTTCGGGGCCCGTATGAACCACTTCCACGGAGAAACCCGCCTTGCCTAAGGCTTCGCAAAAGGCGTTGGCGCGAATCGGATTGGGTTCGGCCAAGACGAGCAAACGGTGGACGTCGCTTCCGAGCACGAGTGTATCGCCCTGCGGAAGGTCACTCTCCACAAAGAGGATGCGTTGCACCTCGGCTAAGAGTTCGTCGGGATCGGCGGGCTTGGTTAAGAAACCGCCAATCTGTTTGTCCGTAAAGAACTCTGCCAGTTCACCACGCGCCGTCAAGACCAGAACTGGCACGCGTGTGCGCCCCAAACGGTCAGTGATGCGTTCCAAAAAGCCCGTGCCGCCCATGCCTGGCATTCCCATATCGAGAATCACCAAGTCAGGCAATTGCTCAGTCATGCGTTGCAAGGCGACTTCACCTGATTCGGCACAGGTCACCTCATAACCCGATGCAATCAAGAAATCACCCAACATCATACGGATGTGCGGATCGTCATCAATGAGTAACAGGTGTTGTGACATAAGGACTCTGCTTTACGCGTCGTGAGGAGGAGAAAAACGCGCCCGTGTGGGCGCGTTTTCAGAGGAAACGTTAGTCTTCCAAGAAGGCCTTGTAGGCGCGATAGGTCATGTAGCAGTCAAACTTCGTTGCGGTTTCCCACGGTGCGTGCATGTTAAACAGCGGCACGCCGAAGTCAATCACATCCATGCCATAACGAGCCATGTAGAGGGCGATGGTGCCACCGCCACCCTTTTCGCAACGGCCGAGTTCGCCAGCCTGCCACACCACATCAGCCTTTGCGAAGATGCGACGCAAGTCTGCGATGAATTCAGCACGCGCATCCGATGCACCGCCCTTACCGCGAGCACCCGTGTACTTAATCATGCAACCGCCGGCATTCATCTTGGCCATATTGTTCGGCGAGTCAGCCGACGGGAAGTGCGGATCGCTTGCGGCGCAAACGTCAGCCGAGAGCATGCGGCTTGCTTCCAACGCGCGACGCACCTGCAAATCGTTCGCCGTTGCATCCTGACGGGCAATCAATTCAGCGACGGAGTTTTCGAAGAAGGTCGAATCCATACCCGTGGCGCCCACAGAACCAATCTCTTCCTTGTCGCAGAGCAACACCATGCCCGTGCGCGGCGGCACTGCAGGAAGATCCATCACGGCACGTAAACCAGCATAGGCGCACACGCGGTCGTCGTGGCCGTAACCTGCCAACA
>JAFYMU010000096.1 GCA_017548245.1 Kiritimatiellia bacterium
GGCGGTTGCTGCGTGTTTTTACCGCAAAGACGCAAAGGAAGCGCGGCTTGCTCCGTCCGAGACAGACCAACCGCGCTTCTTACACTGCCAGTGTAGTTTTAACGCTAGAACGCTAGCTCTTGTAAATCCGCCACCTCGGTGCCAGGAGCGTGATGCTACGCATTCCGCTCCCCGAGGATGACGGATTTGCGCTCGCGATACCAGAGAAGCCCTGCAAATGCGCCCACGGCGTAGCCGTTGGGCGTGAGCGTAGCGAACCTTCCACGGCCACACTAGCAACCAATAACTAACAACTAGCAACCAATAACCAACAACTGCCCGTCAGGGCATCAAAAAGTATTGAGTTGTGGCGGTTTTTTTGGTACACTTATGGCTTTGTTTAGTAACAATAATATAGAGCTCGTATAAAAAACAGTATCGTAAAGGATTTTTTGAATGGTCACACGAAACAAAAAAGACGAACCCTCCACTCGGCCGTCGGCTACGTTGAGCGCTGAGGTGTTGGGGCGTTATGAAACGATGGCACGTGCTTGTGCTCAGATTGATCCGCAGTTGTATCGCAAGTTTAATGTGAAGCGCGGACTGCGTAATGAAGATGGCTCGGGCGTTTTGGTCGGCTTGACGCGTGTGGGTTCGGTCCACGGTTATGTGGTCTCGGAAAACGAAATCGTGCCGGTGGAGGGTGAACAGCTCTTCCGTGGCATTAATGTGCAGGATTTGGTGCACGGTTTCCAGAAGGAGTCGCGTCCGGGTTTTGAAGAGACGGCTTATTTGTTGCTCTTTGGTCGTTTGCCGACGCGTGGGGAACTTGAGGAGTGGTGTCACGTCTTGGATTCGAAGCGTGCGCTCCCCTACCCGCAGTTGGAAAAGATTATCCGCGAACCCAGCCGCGATATCATGAACTCGTTGGCGCGTTCGGTCTTGGCGGCGTACACGGATGATGAGACGCCAGATGCGATTAGCATCCCTTCGGTGTTGCGTCAGAGCATTGAGTTAGTGGCGCGTTTTTCGGCGATGGCAGCGTATGCTTATCAGGCGAAGATGCACTATTACCACGGCGAATCGCTCTTTGTGCGTAATCCGATGCCGGGCAAGTCGACGGCTGAAAACTTCTTGATGATGATGCGTGAGGATGGTTCGTACACGCCGCTCGAAGCAGAATTGCTTGACTTGTGTTTGGTGCTTCATGCCGAACATGGCGGCGGTAATAACTCGGCCTTCACGACGCACGTGGTGACGTCGGCTGCCACGGATACCTACTCGGCCATCGCGGCGGCAACGTTGTCCCTGAAGGGGCCGCGCCATGGTGGTGCGAATTTGCGCGTTTGCCATCAGATGGATGAGATCCGTGATGCGCTTTCGGATTGGACGGATGAGGGGGCGATTGCCGATTACTTGCGCAAGATCTTGCGTAAGGAGGCGGGTGATGGTTCGGGCCTCATCTACGGTTTGGGCCACGCGGTGTACACGTTGTCTGACCCGCGCGCAGTGTTGCTCAAGGAAAAGGCGAAGGAACTCGCCCAGAGCAAGGATCGCATGGAGGAGTTTTACCTCTACGAGGCGATTGAACGTTTGGGTCCGGCGATCTTCAACGAGGGTCGCGAGAAGCAGAAGGAACTCTGCGCCAATGTGGACTTCTATTCGGGCTTTGTCTATGACATGTTGAACATCCCGATGGATTTGTACACGCCGCTCTTCGCGATTTCGCGTGTGGTGGGTTGGTGTGCACACCGTTTGGAAGAATTGGTCAACGGTGGTCCGATTGTGCGTCCTGCCTTTAAGGCCATCCACAAGAAGAACGACCCCTACGTCGCGCTTGATTCGCGTACGCTGTAAGGTGTGTCGCTATGGCCACAACGCTCCCTGCAGTTGCCTTAAAATCCCTGCCCGAACCGGTTTTGGTGACGGGCGGAAGCGGTTTTTTGGGAATTAACCTTATCCGCCGTTTGCTCGCGCAGGGGGTGCAGTCGATTCGTTCGCTCGACCTCCTACCCTTTGATTACCCGGAGGCCACGTTGCCGCAGATCACGACGGTGATTGGCGATGTGCGCGACCGTGAAACCGTGACGGCGATTACGCAGGGATGCGGTTCGGTCATTCATTGCGCGGCGGCGTTGCCGCTTTGCAGCGAGGAAGAGATTGTCTCGACGGATGTGGACGGGGCGCGCATTGTGGCAGAGGTGGCGAAGGCGGCAGGTGTTGCACGCTTTGTCTACATCTCCTCAACGGCAGTCTATGGGATTCCCGACCACCATCCATTGGTCGAAACGGACCGTTTGGAGGGGGTTGGCCCCTATGGCAAGAGCAAGATTGTGGCAGAGGGGATTGTGCGAACGCTAGACTGCGACGCCTTCCCGGTTTGCATCTTGCGTCCGAAGAGTTTTGTGGGGCCCGAACGCCTGGGCGTCTTTGCGTTGCTCTACGACTGGGCCCACACGGGACACGGTTTTCCGATGATTGGATCGGGGCGGAACCGTTATCAACTCCTCGATGTGGAGGATTTGTGTGATGCCATTGTGCTCGCGCTCACGCATCCCCATCTCGCGGCAGTACGCGATACGTACAATGTGGGCGCGGCACGGTTTACGACGATGCGCGAGGAATGGCAGGCGGTGTTGGACGCGGCAGGGTTTGGCAAACGGATTGTGCCGACGCCCGCGTGGTTGGTCATTCCCGTGCTCAAATTGCTCGAAAAACTCCACCTTTCGCCACTCTATGCGTGGGTGTACGAAACGGCTGCGCAGGATAGTTTTGTCAGCGTGGAGAAGATTCAACGCCAACTCGGTTGGCAGCCCAAGTACTCGGACAGCGAGGCCTTGTTGCGCAATTATGCGTGGTACATCGCCCATTTGGATGAATTTAGAGGCAAAAGCGGGAAGACCCATCGGGTTCCCTGGAAACAAGGCTTACTCAGCGTGATCAAAAGGTTGTTCTAATGAATACGCTCATTTTAGATCGTTCCTCTGCACAAACATTGATGGCCTACCAAGGTCGCACCCTGACGTTGGACGGGCGCGATGACACGTGGGTCGCCCAACTGAAAACGTTCCTCCAGGAGGCGCGTCCAGAGGCGTTGGCTGTGGGCTTGGGACCGGGTTCCTTTGCTGGCGTGCGTGCCGCGATTGCGTGTTTGCAAGGATTGGGCATTGCGTGGGGATTGCAACCACTTGGATTCTCCTCGGCGGCCGTCTTGGCCGCGGCCTCGGGTTTGGAA
>JAFYMU010000097.1 GCA_017548245.1 Kiritimatiellia bacterium
GCAGTCATGGCCGCTTCAATACGGTTGACTAAGGCCTTGTGCCATGCGCGACCAGCATTAAGGGGAATCAAGGCCGAAATCGAAACCACCAACCCTGCGGCCGTGGTCAACAACGCCTCCGCGATACCCGAGGCAATGCCCGTCGGGTCTTCCGAACCCGTTGCGCCCATCAAGTTGAAGGAGACGATGATGCCTGTGACCGTGCCGAGAATGCCCAGCATCGGTGCGAGGGTGACAATCGTGTCCAAGATGCCTAAGCCCGATGCGAGACGGCGCACTTCGCGTTGGGCAACCTCGGCGAGGGCTTCGTGAAAGGGAAGGTCAGGGTGGGTGAGGGCCGCCTGAAGGAGTTTGGCGTAGGGGGAGGAAGACGTTTGCGTTGCGGCAAGGGTGGCCTCGCGGTCTTGTTGGGCATAGATCTTAAGCAATGCGCTCCACGATGCGGCGCCCTTAAAGGCGCACCACATCATCCACGTCCACTGCACGGCCTTGCGCAAGAAGATGCACACCGTAATGATGGAGCAACACGCAATGGGCCACATTACAGGGCCACCGCGTTGCATTAAAGAATGTAAGAAGTCAAGGGTTGCGTCCATAGCCATCTCCAGGCAAGCCGATGAAAGGAAAAGACGCTGAAGATTCCTACGAAGGTTCAGCGTCTTTCAGAGGGGCGTCTTAGTCGAGACACGCTTCGCAGTCAGGCGCGCGTTGGGGTTGGGCCTGACGCAAGATGAGCGTGTAGGTATCCGCCTTGGTGAGGTTCGCATTGGGGAAGCGAATCATGTTGTCCACGCAGAGGTCGGGTTTGCCCAAGGCTTCATCGGCTTCCAACGCGTTCACATCATACGTCCACGAACCCGGCAAACGGAACCACACCGCGCCCTTACGTTCGTCCTTGTTCAAGCGCAAGGCCAACTTCAACGTCTTGCGCGAGGGCTGATAGACCGCGGGCAACATCGTGATGCGGCCCTTGGCAATGCGTGCGTCCAACGCTGGGTCGCCGTAGAAGCAAACCGTATCGCGGTCGTGCAAGTTACCGATAATCTGCATCAAGAAGTCGCGCTGCTTGAGTTGGTCTTCCTTGGGCAAGGCGCTAATCCACTCCAGCAACTGGTGGGTAATCGGCTTATTGAAGTGGGTAATCTTAATCATGCGGCTTCTGCGAATGTCCTCTGCGCCCGTCTGTTCAATCATCCCTTCGAGCGTATTGACGATGGAGGCATTGGTGAAGTGGAAGGCTTCGGCGGCCGTGGTCATGCCTGCGGTGTCGGTGAAGAGGCCAAGCGTGCCCCAACCCTGCGCGCCGAACCACGTCGTCACGGTGTAACCCATCAACTGGCGAACGCCACCATCGCGCATCCACGAGAGGGCCATGCAGTCGCGTTGGTCCACATCGCCAAGGAGGCAGTTGCCGTTCGCAAAGTAGACCTTGGGCTCGTCCGAATTGGCACGGAAGGTTTCCTTCTTGGTATCAACCGAGAGGAGTTCGCCTTCCTTGTGAATCATCGCCATGTTAGGACCGCAGTAACCCATCTGCCAGTCATGCTGCGTCGCGTGACCCGAGGTGGCCAAGAACTGCACCTTGTCCTTCTGCAAACGTTCCAACACGCCCTGCGTATTGTCCGTGTCGCAGGGGATATCCTGCACGGTCGTGTCGGTGGCGGCATCCCACGTATTCATCGTGCCACGGCGATCTTCCGAGTAACGCCATGCCTTCTGGAAGGCCTTGAGGTCGCAACCCGAACAGTCCAAGGCGCGTTCGATTGCGATGGGTTCGGCCGCCGCTACAGCACCTGCCGACTGCGCATCGTAACCCGTAATCACGCCCCAGAAGGTGTCCGTGTAGGGGTCATCGTCCAATTCGCGCGCCAAATGGCTCACTGCGATGGTAAAGTGCACACCCGCTTCGCCAGGTTTCACCACAAAGGCGGTGAACGAGGGCATCACCTGCTTCAACTGCGGCAACGCTTCCGTAACATCCTTCTCCCACGTAATCACAGGGGCATTCGGATATTTCTTCAACAAGGCACCAATCGTGGCGGCATTCCAGTCAACATCGTTCACGATGCTTGCCGAAGCCACAATCGCATAGGTGTCGCTCGGGCAGAGTGTGTCGGCGTGGGTGTGAGAGAGGCAACCACTTAAAGCAAAGGGGAGAGCGCCCAAAAGGGTGCAAGCGGTTGCGGCGCGTTGAACGAAGGAACGGTTCATGGGATTATCCAATCGTGGTAATTTGGTCAACAATTTGCATAAAGGCCTTGGCGACAGGCGTGTCCGGGAACTTGGCCACAAAGGGTTGACCCGCATCACCGCTTTCGCCCACTTCCGTTGCAATCGGCAACTTGCCGAGGAAGGGCAAACCATACTGCTTAGCAAGCGCCTCACCGCCGCCCGACTTGAAGATCGGCGTCCATTCACCGCAGCACGGACAGGTAAAGCCGCTCATGTTTTCCACAACACCTGCGATACGCATGCCAATCTGGTTGCAGAAGGTAATCGACTTGCTCACGTCCAACGTCGCCACCTGCTGCGGCGTGGTCACGAGCACTGCGCCATCGGCGTTGGGGATCAACTGGCAAATGCTGAGCGGTTCGTCGCCCGTGCCAGGAGGGCAGTCCACGATGAGGTAATCCAATTCACCCCAAGCCACTTCGCCGATAAACTGTTTGATGACGCCCGCCTTCAAGGGACCACGCCACACAATCGGGTCATCTTCCTTCTCAAGAATCAAGGCCGTCGACATCACCTTGAGACCTTCCGGCGTTTCCAAGGGGATGAGCTTCTCGCCATCACCCATTGCACGCTGACCCTGTAAGCCCAAAATCTTTGCGGCGCTCGGACCATGGACGTCCACATCAAGGAGGCCCACCTTGTAACCACGCAAGGTCAAGCCCAACGCCAAGTTCGCCGCCACCGTGCTCTTACCAACGCCACCCTTGCCCGAAAGCACCACAAAGACGTGACGAATCTTCTCTAACGTCGGCTTGACGGGGTCTGTCTTGGGTTCGGAGCACGAACCCTTACTTGCACAACTCGAACAATTTCCGCTGCATCCTGCCATGGGAATCTACCTTTTCTTAAATCAATGGGAGTGCGTAAAACGATTAAGCGCGGCCCGTGAATTCACCCGTTGCCGTTTCAATGATGATGCGTTCGCCAATCACGATATATTCCGGCACCGTTACCGTAAGCCCCGTTTCGCACGTTGCAGGCTTACCACGACCCGTTGCCGAAGCACCCTTCATCACCGGATCACACTGCGTCACCGTGAGCGTCACCTTCTGAGGCGGTTCAATAGCGAGCACCTTGCCATCGCTAATAATCGCCTTCAAATCTTCCATCTCAGGCAACAAGTAAGGCAAAACATTTTCGATATCGCCCTTGTTCAGTTCGAACTGTTCATACGTTTCCTGATCCATGAACGAATAGACGCCCTGATCTTCGTAGAGGAACTGCGTGGGGCGCACCTCAAAGTTCGCCTCCTTGTAGAGATCATCGCCCTTCACCGTCTGGTCAATCTTCTGCTTCGTCACCAAGTTGCGAAAACGGAAATGATAGAGCGTTGCCGCACCACGCGCGCTGGGGTTGGTCACCTGCATGCTATCCAACTGATGCGGCACACCATTCAATTCAACAAAACCACCACGCTTCAAATCACAAGCACGAATCATAAGGACTCCTTTGAGGTCAAATAAACATTAAAAAGGGAAATGCGTGCCTTAATTCTCTTTGGCACCATCAAGATACGCCGCACGCGCACGTTCGAAAGCCGGCGACGTCGCAAAACCGCAGCACTTGAATTCGGGGCAGAACCCGCGATAGACGCACTCCGGCACGCAGCACGACGCCAACTCAGGATTCTCCTGCGCAATCGCATCGATTAAGAGCTTCCACGCCTCACGCGTCTCCGGCGAAGCCTGCATGCACAAACGCTTGCGCGAAATATTCATAATCGCCTGCGCATTTGCGATACACTCATGCGACACTGGCGTATCCTGACGCGAAGCATTACGATCCGTACCCGTGCGATCACTACGCTGCGTACTCACAAAATGATCAATGCCGAACTTATGACGCACCAAATGCACACTGACCCAACTCTTCAGCCCAACCCATTTCCAACGGAAAATGAGCTGACGAATCGGCGAATGCTCCGCCAACAGCATACGTTTCTTCCAAGCACTTGAAGGTTCGCCATTACCCGCCTCTTTATTAATGGTTGTGCGAGCGGCATCTGCGACATCGCGCCACGTCGAGCGCGTACCTAAAAATTGAAGTTCCAACGGCATAAGACTGCCTTATGTTAAATGGTTATAAAACATTCCTCTAATGAGAGGATTGCTAAAGTATACCAAACCTCCGCCCTCACCGCTATGGTATTTCTTACCACACATCCCCCTGCGATACACCAGCCACACCCACAGACGACTTTGCGCGTGCACTGCTGAGACTTAACCACAAGCTCCACAAAGGTTTACACATTTCCGTAGGCACAAAACCATGAAATGCTCAATTCATCATTCATCATTAACAATGGCCGCCCTTCCGTTCCTCCAACACCGTTGGCTCATTCACGCCATGCGTGGATGCGACAGACATCGCCCTTGCACTGCCAGGATGGTTTTAATGCTAGGATGCTCTATAGTGTTAAACCCCATATTCTTGAACACAGTAGAGCGTCCCGTCGGCATACTCGGGGAGCGGAATGCGTAGCATCACGCTCCTGGCGTCCGAGTTGCGTGACGGGACAAAACTAGC
>JAFYMU010000098.1 GCA_017548245.1 Kiritimatiellia bacterium
AAGATGAAGGCGGATGACAAGCAAATACTAGCGCGATGCATCGCCACTTTCACTGAAACTGACCTTCACTTTCAGTCAAACTTAACTTCAGTTTTAGTCAAACTTGAGTTAAGTTTCAGTCAAAGTGGTGAGGATTATCAGTGAAATACTCATTGCATCGCGGTTGGATTGGGACGGCGAATGCGCCAGATCAGCCACGCAATGAAGGGCGTTGCAACGAGGAAGCAACCCAAACCGATGATAAAGCCAAGATGGGGCACATGCCAAGGTGATGGAGATGGCGGCACAGGCGTTGGCGGAGGCGCCTCGCGGAAGAGCGTCACCGTGATCTTCTCGTAGCTCAAGCCCTCAATGGCATTCTTCACCAAACTTTTGACAAGCGGCACCAAATCCGAGACATCGGCATCCCAACGGTGACGGATTGCGACCGCGGCCGAACTCGGCAGGGTCTGTTTGGCGAAGGGATCATTTTCAGGTAAGACCACGTGCACACGCGCCTCCACCACGCCTTCAATCACGGAGAGGGTTCGAGCCAAGTCCTGCGAGAGGGCATCCATAAAACGGATCCGTTCCTCCGAGGGCGAAGAGACCATCCCCGTCTTCTTAAAGACCTCGCCGACCCCGCGGTAGGTGCGTTGGGGCAAGCCACGTTGTTCAAGGAGCACCGTAGCGGTGGCGAAATCGCGTTCGGGAATGACCACGCGCCAATGTTCCTCCTCGCCAGCCTCCTTTTGGGCCGAGATGCCCGCATCCAAGAGCGCCGCCAAAACGGCATTGGCTTGCCGTTCCTCCAGCGATGCGAAGAGGATGCTACGACTCTCGCACCCAACACAGAGCCAACAGGCCAATAAGGCCACACCCCAATGCTGCGCTTTCATAGTGTCCCCCTCCCTTAACCATTCTTAATCAAGGTCGTCACCCCATCGGTTGCCTTCTTGGCCAACTGCGTGACCACCTCCTGTTGGAAGGTGATGGAGGCGACATCATATTGCAAGGCCGCGAGATCCTGAAACGACCACAACCGGTGTACGCCGCTTTGGAGACGGTCGGTCAAGCGCACTCGCAGGCGACGATTCAACGTTTCCGCCTCCTGCCACGCCGAAGCCACGGCCGAGGCCAACGGGATCTGGGGTTCGCCCAGCAAGGCCTGAAAGTGCGTTACGGTTTTGGGATTCACGAGGGCCGATGGCGGTGGAAGCGACGTCGCGCCCCGTAAGACAACGGGTTCAATCATGGTCGAACTCCTTTTGCAGAAGCATACGCATCAGCTAAGCCTCCGTTACAAGTAAATCTTGCGCAAAGCGAACCGCAAGGGGCGTTTCCCCTTGGGCGACGACCGCCTGCCAACAACGCCGAGCCGCGGCCGCCTCACCAGTCTTTTCCAACGCAATCCCATAAAAGACCTGCAACCACGGTGAGAGGTTGCCCTGTCGATGAGCCGCCGCCTCAAGGAGCACGCGACTTTGGGCAAAGGCCGATTGGCTCATTGCCATAACGACACGTGCCACGAGCAGGGGTTCGGCATCGGGGCGAAAGGCCTCCAAGGCGGTCAAGATGCGGTCAGCCGCAACAAAGCGTCGGCGTCCGATCGCCACGAAGGCCAACCGCAAGAGGAGTTGCGCCTCCTCGGGGAAGAGGTCAAAGGCGGGATCAACGGAAGTTGCCGGCGATACTTTCAAGGGCGTCTCCCATATTCTTCTGAATATTGGTCATCGTCGAAAGGGCGAGATTCCAACTCTGCAAGTCGTACTGCAACTGTTGGAGATTGGCCTGCACATCGGGGTGTTCCTGATAGGTCGTCAAGGACTCTGCAAGGCGGTTTTCCATCGCCTGCGCGGCATTGAGCAACGCATTGTAAACGGCATCGGTGTGCAACCACGACGACGCATTATCGGGAATGCGATAGACGTCAGTCACGGGATTGGTGGTGGCAGGTAATCCAGTAGCCATGGTTCGGGTTCCTTTCATGTGGTGGGCGGAAGTTGACGCACCAACCGTAAGAGTTTGCGTGCGACAATCACACCCTCTTGTAACAACGTGCCACGGTCGTAAACAGGCGGCGGCAAACCCTTTGCCAAGGCCGTTTGTAGCCGTTGTTCCAAAGACAATAACTGGCGGTCATAGGCGGCTAACGCCGCAAGCCCCTCGGCACCGCGCAAGGCTTGTTCCAAGCGCAGACTATCAGACCACTGGGGCAAGGGAAGGGTTGCATCCATTACGGGGTCCATACGGTGATGGTTCCTTCTTTTTGAACGGTGACGCGCTGCCCTTCGATGCGCAGGATGGTGTAACCCAAGAGCACCCCACCCTCAGCGCAACGCATCCCGTTCTTCAAGATCAAACAAGGGAAGGGCGTTTGCAAAATCGCCGCAATCGGCAAATCGGGTTTGACAGAATGGGCAACAGGCGCGGCTTCGGTTGCGCTGTCCGCGGCAGGCCGTTCCATTTCTTCCAAAACGGGAACAACGGGCGGTGGCGTCAATTGGCAGATGTAGGGCACATCCATGCGAATCGCCTCTTCAATGCGCGGCCACGCGGTGGGCGATGAAAGGGCACCCTCCAACGCGACACAACGGTTCGTCGCTTGGGCCACACGGAGCTTCGCCTCATTCAGGGTGACCAAGAGCGCCTCGACCGAACGCAAGAGGGTCTCGTCATCTGTGAGTTCCACAAGGGCTTCGGGGGCTTGCGAACGGAAGAGGTGGCGCAAGCGATTCCGTTCGGCCACCGTGGTGACATTGCCCACCACGCGAAGCTGCGTCCCCCACCGTTCGACCTGGAGCCCGAGGCGTTCGGCCAAGGCTTCGGGCGTCACCTGCGCCTCCATCGGAAGCGGCGTCACCTCCACCGCAGCAAGGGTTCGTTGCCACCACATCCAAAAGGCCCATGCACCGCCAAGGAGCACAATCCCGAAACAAAGCCAACCGCACCCTGAGCGGCGTTTGCGTTCGGGCGAACGGCAAGGGCGAATCTTCGGCCACGGGCGGTCAGCCTCACCCAAACAGAACCGCGTCATGCCCACGGCGACCTCGGTGTACAAGGGCACGACACAGCGTTCGCCTTTGGCGACGAGGTGGTCGCCCACGAGGATGCCGTCAGTGATGGCGGTCAATTGCACCGCGGAGGCCGAACACGCCAGTTCAAAGGCTTCATCGGCGAGGGTGGCATCCAAGAGCACCAAGTCACAGGTTGAAGCATGGCCAGCCTTGAAGACCGCCCCCTCTGGCAGGGCGAGTTCGGCGCCTTTGTGTTGGCCTTGAAGAACCTTAAAGATGCGTTTCATCACGTCAATTCCAGAGGAACGTTGCGGCGGCGATTAGGCCACGGCGAGAAGGCGTCCGAGGGGTTGGATTTGGATGTCTGGACTCAATTCTTGGTAGGACAAGACCGGCACATCATAGAACTCTTTGTCAATCAGCTTGCGGAAGTAACGGCGAATGTCCACGGGCACCACCACAACGGGTTTTTGCGCGACTTGCGAGAGATCGCCCATCGTCTGATGGAGTTGACGCAAGAGCCGCCGAACCGTTTCCGCATCCAGTGCCAAGTAGCTGCCACTGGCGGTTTGGCGAATGGCTTGACGGAGTTGTTCCTCCAACTCGGGTTCCAATACATACGCCGCAAGCAGATGTTGGTTACCAGCAAAACGATAGGAGATCGTACGCGAGAGGGCACTGCGAACATATTCCACGAGCAGCACGGGATCCTTCTCCTTCTGTCCCCACTCAATCAAGGCCTGGGTGATTTGCTTAAGATTGCGAATGCTGATCTGTTCCTGCACGAGGCGTTGGAGGACCTCGGTCAACTTTTGGAGCGGCACGAGGCGTTGGACTTCACGAACGAGTTCGGGCGCTTCGCGGTCGAGCGTGTCGAGGAGTTGGCGCGTCTCTTGGAGCGAGAGGAAGTCGCCGGCATAACGTTGCAAGGTCTGCGTGAGATGGTTCGCGAGCGCTTGTTGGGGCATCAAACATTGCAGCCCACTCCGTTCCAACTCCGCCACCGCGTCGGGATCCACCCAGAAGGCACGTTGATGCGGCCCCCACGGCAACCCCTCCACAAAGGCAACACCCGCCGAACGCAAGGTCTCCTCACGCGCAAAAACCATTTGTTTCTCAGGGAAGAGCCGCCCCTCTGCCACGGGAACCTCATTGATAAAGAGACGGTAGAGGCCGCTGGTGAGATTCGG
>JAFYMU010000099.1 GCA_017548245.1 Kiritimatiellia bacterium
ATCTTTTATGGCCAAGGGTTTAGCAAGATGCTCCAAACGGCATCGGCCACCCCTGGCGCGACGGTCTTTGGTTACTACGTGCGCGATCCCGAACGCTTTGGCGTGGTTGAGTTTGACGCCCACGGCAAGGCCATCTCTATCGTTGAAAAGCCCGAAGAACCCAAGAGCAATTACGCCGTGACGGGGTTGTACTTCTATGACAACGATGTGATTTCAATTGCCGAATCGCTCCAACCCTCGGCGCGTGGCGAGTATGAGATTACCGATGTCAACCGTGCCTATCTCGAACGTGGCAAGCTCAATGTGCAACTCCTCGGACGCGGCTTTGCGTGGTTGGACACCGGCACGCATGATGCGTTGCAAGATGCGGCGAGTTATGTCAAGACGATTCAAGAGCGCCAAGGGTTGAAGATTGCCTGTATCGAAGAGGTGGCGTGGCGCATGGGCTTCATCTCCAAGGAGGAGATGTTGCAAGCGGCCGAGGTGCTCAAGAAGTCGACCTACGGCGACTACCTCTTTCAAGTTGCCCGCGTGAAGCGTTAAAGGTGAGAGGAAGCGTGACGCAATGGAAGTCCACCCTACCGCATTGCCCGATGTCAAATTGATTTGCCCGAACATCTTTCGCGATGACCGTGGTTACTTTTGCGAGATTTACAATACGGAAGCCTACCGAGCCGCTGGCATTACGGCAAACTTCGTCCAAGACAATGAGAGCCTCTCCATGCGTGGTGTGATCCGCGGGCTCCATTGGCAAGAGGGCCTCTATGCGCAAGCAAAGTTGGTGCGCGTGATTCGCGGGGCGGTGTGGGATGTGGCGGTGGACATCCGCAAGGACTCGCCGACCTTTGGGCAATCGGTCGCAACCCTGCTCACGGCAGACAACGGCCACCAGTTCTTTATCCCGCGTGGGTTTGCCCACGGCTTTGCCGTTTTGGAAGACAACACGCTCTTTGCCTACAAGTGTGACAATTTTTATTATCCGCAGGCCGAACGCGGTTTGCGTTATGACGACCCGCAGCTCAACATTGCGTGGCCCGATATGAAGACGCCGCCGATTCTGTCACGCAAAGACCAACTCAATCCCCTGTTAAGCGAAATCACCCCTTGGTCCTGCCCATGAAAGCCCTGCTCCTCTGTTTGCTCCTACCCTTTGTGACCGTTAACCTCCAGGCGCGAACCGCACCGTTCCTGCGCGACCTCTTTTTGGCGTGTCACAACGCGCCCTCCTTGTCAATGGAAGAGTATGCCGCGTGGGCCGAACTCTTCCTTGAGGTCGGCGATGAAGAAGCGGCCAATGTGGCGGGGTTGGCATTCTATGCCTCCAACTACGCCACGCGTTCGCCCAACCCTTCAACGATTGAGCGCACCCTTGCCACCTTTCCCTCAGTAGACTATTTGAACAACGTCTTTGCGTGGATGTACTATCTCTCCGGGACGGAGACCACCCGCGCCTACGAACTCATCCGCAAGGTCAAGCATCACGACGCACACTCCCGCGACACCTATGCCATGATTCTCCTGCGCATGGGGCACCCTGCAGAGGCTTTGCAGCAGCTCTTCTTGGTCTTTGACGAACGGAAAAAGGTCACGGTTGACGATGACAACCTGATTGAGGAAACCAAGAAGGAGATGGTCCTCTTTGACCACGCTGGGGATATTTTTTACAAGAATGGCCACTACGAAGAGGCCCTTCGCGCGTGGAAAGCATCCTGCGAACGCGCGGTCTACCTGAAGGACGACCTCGCGTTCGAGAATGAGTTTATCTCGTTTAACTACGATTTAACCAAGACGAAACAGAAGTATCGCGCGCTCTCCAAGAAGGTGGATGCGCTTAAAGACGCGACAACACCGTAAGCGTTTCGAAGTGTGCGGTGCGGGGGAAGAAATCAAAGAGTTGCATTGAATCGATGCGGTACGCCTGCGTGAGTTGCGCAAGGTCGCGCGCCAAGGTGTCAGGGCCGCACGAGATGTAGATGAGCCGTTCGGGCAACGCCTCTAAGATGTTTTTGCGCACCTCATCCGAGAGACCATCACGCGGCGGGTCCACGATCCAAGCATCGGCAGCAGGAATTTCAGGCAGGCATTCACTCGGGGCGCAACGGTAATCGGCCTTAATACCGAGGCGTTTGGCGTTGAGCTTGGCCGACTGCACCGCCGATGGCGTGGTTTCCAAACCAAAGATCTCCTTCGCGCCCGCCTGGGCGGCGACAAACCCAAAGAGGCCAGTGCCGCAATAGAGGTCAAAGACGCGATTTGCCCCCTTGATTGCCTCACGGAAGGCATTTAGGAGCAATTCGGCACACGGCAAGTTGACCTGGAAGAAGGCATCGGCGGCCACGGATAAGGTGAGGCCCGCCAAGGTCTCCGTTAGGGTTCCCTGCGGCGCACGGCCGAGCCCCACGACCACGCCATCCTGCGGCGTGTAACGTAAGGTGACGCGGCTGCCCGGGCGCAACTTCTTAAAGGCCAAACGATCCGCACGCAATTGCGCCAACAACGCGTTGATGGACGGATGCGACAAGGGGCACTTGGGCGTATCCACGACGGTGCGATTGTCTTCGCCAATATAACCCAAACGGCGACCATCCCAGTGCAAAGTCAACTTATTGCGATAGTTTAAGGGATACGGC
>JAFYMU010000100.1 GCA_017548245.1 Kiritimatiellia bacterium
AATCGATTTGGTCAAATAAATGCCTTTTGACATTTGGCAAACTAAATGCTTTCTGTCATTTGGCAGCTTAAATGCTCCTATTTTTATGCACCAAAGAGCATTTACTTTGAGAAATCACCGTCGCAACACGATTCAAGTGCGATGAGATGTCAAGTAAACGTTCCTCGCACGTCCATCCAACCCAACCTCCAACGTAAGGGAGAGTGCACCTCCAACGTGAGTGAGAGGAAGCCTTCAATATGAGTGAGAGGAAGCCTTCATCTAAATCCGCCCCGCGCGGTTTCCTTTGAGTGGCTCACCGCTTCCATTAAAACACATCCGCAGTCCCGCTCAAACGAACGCCGCCGCTCAGTTCGACACCCCTTCTGAATCGCTGACCTTGTCCCTTTATTAAAGGTAAGCAGAAGGTGGTGTTCGCAACGCCTTATGCTCGCCTACGACAGGTGGCTTGTCGTGTGGGATAAGTCATTGGATTTGTGGTGGTTAGGTGGGGCAAAAGGTGGGGGATTGATGACGCAGGTGGTGCGCAGTGTCAAAGATGCGGTGTAGGTTTCCCCAGAAGTGGGGTGCTCTTTTCGCGCAAAAAGGGTTGGGTTTTGGTGGATTTTGGGTCAAAAAGGGCCTTTTTCTCTCTTCAATAGAAATTATTTTCTTTTTGCTTGACGCTTTGGTGGGGGAAAGTGTTTAATAGTGTCAGAAAAGGTCAGACAATGGAACAAACGAGCAACGAGGTGAAAACAATGCAGGGAGACGCTGTTTTTTCTGGCAGCGCCATGCACGCATTGGACCCGAAGCGTCGCGTGACCATTCCTTCGGGATGGCGTGATGCAATGGGCAGGCCTGCGTATGTCTTTGTGATGGCTGACCCACACGAGAAGTGTTTACGTCTGTTGACGAATGAACGGATGCAGGGGATTCAGGCAAAGTTGCTCGCAAAGCGTTTTGCTGATCCGACTGTGGCACAGAAGTTGCGCATTATCGGTGCGAACACCGAACAACTTCCGTTGGACGTTCAGGGCCGTATCCGCATCAGTGATCGCTTGTTGGACTTTGCAGGCATCAAGGGGCGGATCGCGTTTGTTGGCGCAGTCACCTATGGTGAAATTTGGGCTGCCGAAAATCGTGCACCCGAAACCACCGTGGATCAGGCCGCATTGGGCGAAGCTTTGGCAGCACTTGATTTCTAATTGAGGCATTATGCATATCCCTGTCCTATTAAAAGAGACTGTGGCTGCGTTGAATCCTCAGCCGGGATGCGTCTACATTGATGGTACGCTCGGTCAGGCTGGCCATGCTTCCGCAGTGATGCGCTTGGCGGGGCCAACGGGTAAACTGCTCGGCATCGATCGCGACAGTGAAGCCTTGGTGCGTGCCCAACAGAATCTTTTGCGCGACGGCATCCCGGGTTCGCACACCCTCGTCCATGGGGCGCATGGCGACATCGGCACGATTGCGCGTGCCAACGGTTTTGACCAAGTGGACGCCATTTTGTTGGACTTGGGCGTAAGCAGTGACCAATTAGACACGCCCGAACGTGGCTTTAGCTTCCGTCAAGATGGCCCCTTGGATATGCGCATGCGTCACGATGCGGGCGAAACGGCAGCAGACTTGGTCGCACGGTTGAGCGTCGCGGAGATGACCACCCTCTTCCGCGAATTGGGCGAAGAGAAACGCGCGGGCGCCATTGCGCGCGCCATTGATCGCGAACGCCAGAAGGTGCCCTTCACGCGCACCTTGCAATTGGCTGACTGCGTTGCCAAGGCCGTCGGCACGGCGCACACCAAGGGGCGCCACCCCGCCACACGCGTCTTCCAAGCGTTGCGCATGGCTGTGAATGACGAGATGGGCGATTTGCGCAAGGCACTTGAAGCGGGGCTTGAACTCTTGAAGCCCGGCGGCGTGATGGCCATTTTGACCTTTGAGAGTTTGACCGACCGTGTGGTCAAACAGACATTTAGAGCTCACTGCGGACAAGACGTCTCTTTGCAGCAAGGTGGCAGTGAGTGGCGTGGGCAGTTGCCCAAAACGGAGTTGATTTTTAAGAAGGCTGTTGCGGGACAGCCAGAGGAACTTGAGGAAAATCCACGGGCGCGAAGCGCAAAACTTCGTGCCGTGCGGCGCGTGGAGGGTTAAATCATGAAAAAACACAACCGTCACCGGAAGACCTATCACTTCAACCTCACTCACTTGGGGAGTGTGATTCTGCTCGCGTTGCTCTTTTTGCCGTGGGCCTATCCGATGTTCGTAGACTTGTCCTCCGAACAGGTTTGCACGCAAATCCGTAACTTAGAGCACACCAAGCGTTCGCTCGAAGACTCTTTGCGCCGTCAAACTGCTGACTGGAACCTCTTGATCCAGCCGGAAAACCTCGACGAAGCGGTTCGCCAAAACGGTATCAGCCTTTCGTATGCTCCGCCGGAACGCAGCATCATCGTTCGTAAAGACGGCAAGATGGAGATTCCGGCCGCACTGCATGCCTCTTTAGAACAAGCCAATATCGCAAAGAAAGACACCCCGAAGCCGCGCAATGTGGCCTCTACGACCACGCGTGCCACGACGACGCGCCGTCGCCGCTAAGCTTCACCCTCGTGTTTTTCTGAAGTCGATATGGCCGTTAACCCCTTAACAACAGCACACCGATGGATGGCTTGCATCCTTGTCGTTGTGCTGTCTATTTTTGGTATTGTTCTCAACGAACTCATCCACCTCCATATCGTCATCCCCAACGACCCTGAATATCGCGCGCGCAAGTACGACAACGTCTACCAGTTGCTCGGCTTGCGCGGTCGCATTTTGGACCGTAACGGTGTGGTGCTCGCCGAAAGTATCTCGGGTTGCGACTTCGTGATTGACCGCAAAGACGACGCCCTCACGAACAAGTACATCAACCGCGAAACCCTTCCTGGTGAACTCGCCAAACTCGCAGGCGTAAGCGAAGAGCGCATTGTGGAGGCGCTCTCCGACAGCAATCCGCGCCGTACCACCAAGATTTGCACCATCACCGACGACGCCACCATTCAAGAGATCCGCCAACGTAAACGTCGCGACAACACCACCAATCGCATCGCAGGGGTAAGCATCAGTGACGAACGTTCGGTGCGCTCCTACCCCAATGGCGCGCGCCTCTGCCACGTGTTAGGCTTTGTGAACCACGCAGGCGATGGCGTCTACGGCATTGAACAACGCTTTGACTCCGAATTAACTGGCACCAATGGCATGGTGCAAGCCGTCTACGATGGTAAACGCCGCGAGATTCGTTCGCGCCGCATCGCCGAAGTCAATCCCGAACACGGCCACGACATCTACCTCACCATTGATAACAACGTCCAGTACATCCTTGAAACCGCACTCTCCAAGTCGCTGACCGAATTCCAAGCCGAATCGGGCACGATTATTGTGCAACGCGTGAAGACGGGCGAAATCCTTGGCATGGCCACGCTTCCCAGTTTCAAACCGCAAGAATACAACCAGCACTTCTCCGACGAATGGAAGAATATCGCCATCTCGCGCACCTACGAACCGGGTTCGGTGATGAAGGCGGTCACGGTGGCAGTCGCCTTGCAATGGGGCGTGATTAGCGAAGATACCGTCTTTGACGTGGGCAACACGGGCGTTTGGTACTACGCCGGCAAGCCCCTGCGCGACCGCGTGTACGGTAAGGTGCGCGCCCGCGAAATCTTGATGCAGTCCTCCAATATCGGCACGGCGCAAATCGGTTTGCTCTTGGCCGAACCGCGTCCGAGCAAGGGTTTTATGCAGCCCAACGAACTCCTTTGGCGTTCCTTTAACGCAATGGGGTTCGGCGAAAAGACGGGCATTGAACTCGTTGGTGAAGAAAACGGCATCTTTTGGAACTACAAACGTAAGGCGATGTGGAATAAGTTGACCCCCACGCGTGTACCGTTGGGCCAGAGTATCTCCGTGACGGCCATCCAATTGGTCAACGCCTACGCAACGATTGGCAATGGCGGTTATCGTATGCAGCCGACCATCCTTAAAGAGATCCGTTCGCACAATGGCGAACTCATTCGCAAGCAAGAACCAATCATAAAAGGACGCCCACTTTCACAAAAAGTCTGTGAACGCATGCTCGATATGCTACAATCTGTTACGCAAAAGTCTCCTCGTGGCACAGGATGGCGCGCGAACCTGCCGAGTTACACCGTCGCAGGGAAGACAGGCACAGGGCAAATTCCAATCAATGGTCACTACAACCATAGCGACTATAACGTCTCTTTTATTGGAATTTACCCTGCCACACGTCCCGAGCTCGCCATTCTTGTTACAATAGAGAAGCCCAGAGGTTCGGTTCGTTCCGGTGGTGGCGTTGCGGCCCCTACCTTTGCCGCCGTTGCGGAAGAAATCGGACACTACCTTGGCATCCCAGCAGACAAAACACCTAACGAGCAGAAAACGCGATGATGCCCTACCTCGCCTTTGCAGGCATTGATTTGAATACGCTTGTTGAAGCGATCCGAACCTCGGGAGATTTCCCGTGGCTCCAGGGGTGGTTTACGGCAATCGCCACCTTCTTCTTTGAGAACATCGTCTGCTGGACCATCGTTCCGCCACTCCTTTCCGAATCCATTTTGCATTGGATGACCGCCCTCCAGAGCACCTTCTGGGGCGTCTTTATTGGCGACCTTTTGATGTATCTCCCCGTGCGCTTTGCGATGTGTTACGTGGCGAAACTCAAGTGGGTGCAAAAGCATCAGAACCAGATTGAAGCCTGCGGCCACTTCTTTGACCGCCACATCGGCAAGACGATGTTTGTCATTCGCTTCACGCCAGGCATCCGCACCCCAGCGTTGCTCGCAGCCGGCATGCTCCGCGTCCACTTCGGTTCGTACACCCTTTACTCGGCCCTCTCCTGCCTCTTCCAAAGTACCATTATCACCTTCTTCATGCCCAAGTTATACGCCCCTGCCATTGCGTGGCTCAAACACTTGTGGACGGACTATCCCGCGATTGTGATTGCCATCATCAGCGCCTTCTTCCTCCTCTTCTGCGTGGCGCAATGGTATATCGCTAAGGCGGTCATGCGCCATGTCACGGCCAAGAGCACCGTTCCAATCGAAGACTAACCTCCTCCTTTTTCTCTCCTTGTTGCGAAGCGGCCCATCAAACGATGCGCCGCTTCGTGCATTATGTGGTCTCCAGCGCATTTTTTCTTACGCTACTACTAGCGCTCCCCCCCCCATTTTTGATATTATTGTAGTGTCATTTTGTTGCCTAAAAACAACATCCTAACTGGAGAACGACCTATGAAATCTTTCCCCCTCTACGCAGCCCTGTTGGCGACGGCCACATGGGGTGCATCCACGCTGGATGCGGCGGTCAATACCCGCTATGTTACTGTAGATATTCCGCGCGATTCGGCAATTTTGTCGCTCGCAGAAGTTGAAGTCTTCTCAAATGGTGTCAATATCGCCCCCAAAGGCATCGCCTCGCAAACCGCGACCGCGCACGATGCCGTTGCCTCCCGCGCAAATGATGGCAACACCTCGGGCAATTGGCAGCTGAACACCGTCACCCATACGCCTGAAGGCGGCAAGTATCCCGCATGGGAAGTAGACCTCGGCGCAGAGTATCCGGTGGAAAAGATTGTGGTGTGGAACCGCACTGAACTGGCCAACCGCCTCGATGGTTTCCGCGTAACCGCCAGTGATGGTCAGCGCACCATCCAGTGGGAAGCACTCACGGAAAAGGCGCAGCGCACCAACTATTTCGTCCCTGAAGCAGGTAAGTCTGCTCGCGCAGGTCAAACCTTGCCGACCTTGGCCGAACAGCAGGCACGCATCAACTTGTTGGCACAGTTGGCCAACATCAATACGCAGGCCCTCCGCGAAGCCCTCACCGCTTACGCTGAAAAGTATCCCGAATCCTATCCGAACGCAACCGCCATCTTTGCAGAAATCGATGCCATCGAGCAGGTCGTTCTCGCAGGCAAGGCCAATGCAGAGACCGTGAAGGCCTTCCGTGAAGTGCAGAAGAAGGTCTTGTTGAAGCACCCGGCCGTTGACTTTGATGAAATGATCTTCATCAACCGTCCCAAGGGTTCGAAGCAGGGTCTCTTCCAGAACTATCAGGGCAACACCGCATGGCTCGGCGACAACAACAGCTCCTTGCGTGGTTACAAGAACACCTTGCTCCGCGCACCGCTCTGCCAGGAAATGGGCCCTGCGAAGGTCATTCGTCAGTCCTCCGCCTACATGGGCGAACTCTGCCTTGACTGGAATGCAGAAAAGATTCTCCTCTCCTCCGGTGACGAAAAGGCGGGTCCTTGGGGCATCTACGAAGTCAACATTGATGGTTCGAACTGGACCAAGGCCTTCGAAGATCCGAACCCCGAAGTGGACTACTACGATGCTTGTTACCTCCCTGATGGTCGCATCATTACCACCGCAACGATTGGCTTCAATGGTGTGCCGTGCGTCTCGGGCGGCGACTATGTGGCCAACTTGCAGTTGATTGAACAGGATCGCAAGACGGCGCGCCGTATCACCTTCGACCAGGATATTAACTGGAACCCCGAAGTCTATCCCAATGGCCGCGTGGTCTTCATGCGTTGGGAATACACCGACTCGGCGCACTACTTCTCCCGCGTGTTGATGACGATGAACCCTGACGGCACCGACCAGCAGGAGTTCTACGGTTCCAACAGCTATTGGCCGAACGCCGTCTTCTATCACCAGAATATCCCTGGCAGCTCCACCAAGTTTGTCGGTATCGTCACCGGTCACCATGGCGTGGCACGTAAGGGCGAATTGGTTCTCTTTGACGTGGCCAAGGGTCGTATCGAAACGCAGGGCGCGGTCCACAAGTTCCCCTTCCGTGGCAAGCCGATTGAAAACATCACCAAGGACCAGTTGGTCGATGACATCAAGCCTTACTTCCTCCACCCCCGTCCGTTGAATGACGAACTCATCCTCGCGGCCATGCAGGATGATGGCGCTTCGCCGTGGCGCATCGTGTTGGTCGACATCTACGACAACGTGCTCACCCTCTGGGAGGCTCCGGATGCCAACTACTACGAACCCATCCCGTTGAAGAAGTTGCCCACGCCGGCTTATCGTCCCGACCGTGTTGACCTCACCAAGAAGACCTGTAATGTCTACATGGCCAACGTCTACCGTGGTCAGAAGACCTTGGATGGCGTGCCGAAGGGCAAGGTCAAGAAGTTGCGCGTCTTCAACTATGAATATGCACCGCGTCACGCTGGTGGTCAC
>JAFYMU010000101.1 GCA_017548245.1 Kiritimatiellia bacterium
GGGGGTGTGGGGGCGGCGTTAGCCCCCACGAAGCAGGATGCAAGGCGACGCATCCCCTTGCAAAGGGTGATACAAGTCTCCAAAATGAACAAAAATAAACGCGCGTATACGTAAAGGGCCAGAGTGTGGTATACTACTATCTTGTGAATAAAATCCTCAAAAAGAGAGTTTTGATGAAACCGTTATTGATTGTGATGAGCGCCCCGAGTGGCACTGGTAAGACGACCCTTTGCGATTTGTTGCTTCAGGAGTTCCCTGAAATCACCTATTCGATTTCCTGTACGACCCGCGAACCCCGTGGCATGGAAGAAGATGGCGTGGACTACTTCTTCCTGAGCCAGGCTGAATTTGACCGTCGCGTGAAGGAAGGCTTGCTCTTGGAACATGCGGTGGTGCATGGCAACTCCTATGGCACGCCGGCAGACCCGATTCGTGAAGCCTTTGCAGAAGGCCAGAGCATCCTCCTTGATATCGACGTGGTGGGCGCGGACTTGGTTCGCCAATACATCGCCTCGTTGCCTGCAGGCGACCCGTTGCGCGAAGGGTTTACGGACATCTTTATCGAACCGCCGAGCATTGAAGAGCTGCGGAACCGTTTGATCGGCCGCGCGGAAGACTCGATGGCCACGATTGAATTGCGCCTCAAAAATGCCCAGGGCGAAATGGACCGCGCCGACGAATTCACCTACCGCGTGGTCAATGACGAATTGGACTTGGCCTACCGCCGTTTGCGCGACATCGTGATGGTGCGTGGCGGTTTGCTCTAATCCCATTGACGTTGCAAAAGGAGTTCGACCATGAAGGTGTTGCTCGGCGTAACTGGTGCGATTGCATGCTACAAGGTGTGCTCACTCGTTCGGCTCATGATTAACGCAGGCTGGGAAGTCCGCGTGGTCGCGACCGACCGTGCACTTGATTTTGTGGGCGAGATCACATGGCGAACCCTTTCGCAGAACAAGGTGGAACGTTCGGCCTTTGACGAACAAGATGACTGGCATCCGCGCCACATCGCCTTGGCCGATTGGTGCGATGTCTTTGTGATTGCGCCCCTCTCGGCGAACACCATGGCGAAGTTGGCCCACGGTTTGGGCGACAACCTGCTCACCCAGACCGCGCTTGCCTGCACCAAGCCCCTCCTCCTTGCACCTGCGATGAACACGCACATGTGGCAACACCCCGCCACGCAAGCCAATGCCGCAACGCTTTTGGAACGCGGTGCAACGTTGCTCGAACCCACCGAAGGTGATTTGGCCTGTGGTGTCACGGGCACGGGACGTTTGCCCGAACCCGAGGTGCTCTTCGCGCAACTCCAACGCTTTTCCGTTCGCTAATCGCCTAAGCCCCCATGTTTCGCGTTTGATTCCCCATGAAGTGTGAAATTTGCAATCAGCAAAAAGCAGAAACCGTTTTCTTCCGTGTGGCAGAAGATGGTTCGGAAGAAGAATTGTACGTCTGCCATGCCTGTGCCGCACGCGAACGTGCCTTTGAGCAAGCACACGGCATTCAAGTAGCCGCGATGGACGCTCCGCAGATGCCCAATCTCTCCGACCTGCCCACCCCTCCAGATGCGCCCCCTGGCGACTTTGAAGGTTTTCCTCCACCCATGGGCATGGAGATGGGCGAACCGCCCTTGGAAATCCTGAACCAACTCAAACGCGCACTGGGCAAAGAGATCGAAAGCCTCGATTTGCCCTTCCCGCCCGAAACCGATACGCCTAAGTGCCCCACCTGCGGCACCGCCTTCCACACGATCCAAGATGGCGGCAATATCGGTTGTGCGAACTGTTACACCTTCTTCCGCAAAGAGTTGACCGAATTGCTCCAAGACATCCAAGACTGCACCCATTACCCTGCGCCGCCTCCTGCGTGGATGAAGGACGAACTCCTCTTGCAGCAACTCCAGGTGCAGTATCGCGACGCCTTGATGCGTGAAGATTTTGATGCCGCGGAAGCGTTGAGCAAGCAGATTGAAACCGTGAAGCAGCGTCTCAAAACGCCGCCAACCGAAGAGGAGGGTCGCAATGAACCCTAACCAGATGGATGGCGACACCGCATTCCAACAGATTTGCTTCAAGACCTACATCGCCTTGGCGCGTAATGTGGCCGATTTCCCCTTTGTGTGCCCCAATACGCCCTCTAGCAAACACTTTGCAATGGCAGAGAAGTGGTCGCAACTCTTGCAGCGCTACTTCCGTTTTGAAGACGTGACGGCAGACGAACAACTCCGCACTCAAGGCTTCCGATTCCACCGCCTCACACCAGACGGCATGCGTCCGCCCGCCTACCGCCTCTTGCGTTTGGACTGCGTGTTGCAAGAACAACAACACACGATTTGGTGTGAATTGATGACGGAAAACCACTTTACCTTCTCCGTCACCATTAACACGCCAGACTTGGTCAAGCAGACGCGTGTCTTGGAATTTATCGCCGACGAAGTGGCCAAACACGTCAAATTTGCCTATGATGCGCAGTGGGGTTACCTCACCGCCGAACCCATCCGAACGGGTTCAGGTCTCTTCATTCGCAGTTGGACCCACCTTTTGGGGTTGACCCTCGCCGACACCATGCCGCAAGCCCTCAATGCCGCAGAGGTGAAGGGCGTCTTTGGCGAAAAGGATACGATGTACGAATCGGCCTCCTCGGAGTTTTACCACTTCTCGAACCGTTTTTCGATCAACCTCACGCCGACCCAAATTGTGCGTGACTTTAAGGCCTTTTTGGTTCGCCTCGCCAAGGAAGAACACCGCGCACGGTTGCGTTTGGCCTACGATCAACCCGCCATCCTCTTTGATTTACTCTCCCGCGCACGCTTCCTCTTCCAACAGGTCTACTTGCCCTCCCCCGAGGAGACACTCTATGCGCTCTCGCTCTACTGGACAGCCTGTTCGGTTGGAGCGCTCGAACCCCTTGATGCGCCGCAATACCAATTCGCCACCTGTTTTGACTGGATGGCAGATGAGTGTTGCGAAAGCCACCTGTTACCGGCCATTCGCGAACAAGATGTGCAGGCTTTACCTGCCGCCTTCTTGCCCTTCTGGAAGAATCGCGACCCCGAGATGTTGCGCGCCCTTTGGTTGCGCCCCTTGGGAGAAGCCCCCTTTAGCCCCGCTTTTTTAAATCGGATTAATCACAAATGAAGACCTTACTGAGCTGTTTAACGTTAGGCATTGCCCTTTTAACGATTGCCCCCTTGCACGCCGAATCGGCCGTGGAAGGCCTCACCCCGCAGATGATGTTGGTGCAGGCGCGCAGCATGTTCCCGCAAGAACACATTGACGTGAAAGGCACCTTAGAAACCGCCGAGGCACGTGGCATGAATGCGGTGGTGCGTCCCTACACCTTAACCTTGGAGTGGTCGCACGGCAATCCCACTGCTGCCTGCCAGATTTATAGCCAACGTGGCGATACCACGCCCCTTCAGTCTGCCCTTTTGACCCGCAAGAATGGTGAAACGACCCTTGCGTTGACGAACGCTGAAGGCGTCACCTCGAATAACGTCCGTCTCAACACCCCC
>JAFYMU010000102.1 GCA_017548245.1 Kiritimatiellia bacterium
CCTGCGCCGTTGGCGCAAGGGAGGGGTCAGGGGGAGGGTGGCGGTTGGCCGGGGGTTACGCTTCGCTCACTCCCGTCTGTAATCTGCCGCCCCCTCGGGGCTTCTCTAGCAGCGCAAGCGCAAATCCGTCATCCTCGGAGGATATGTGCCGAGCCTGGAAGAGTTGGGAAAGGAGCGTGTTGTGGATGGTGGCTAGAAAAGGGATGTGTTCGGGGTGCTTGGCATTGGTGGCTTTTGATCGTATTGTCGCGTAACTTTTAGGGTAGGGGTGCGTATTTCTCTTTGCTCGAAGCATGCCTGGGGCATGTGGTGTGGGCGCGTAGTTGTTAATCAAAGAGAGGTGCGGATGAAAACGTGTTTGTCAGCGCTTGTATGCGGTTTGTTGGCGGGGAGTGTTGCTGCGGCAACCGAGGTTGTGGATGGCGTACCATGGACTTATCACATTACATCGGGGCAGGCGGTCATTGAATGCGACCCGCAGTATTGGTGTTGGGATGAGGGGGTGGTCGTGGAGGAAGAACAGTGTCCGCCGTTCTCTACGCCCTTGAAGGCGTGTGATAAATGTCATGGGCGCGGCACGGGGTGTGCACGTTATGAGATGGCGGCTATCCCCGATGATACAAGAGGCACTCTCCGCGTTCCATCCACCTTGGGCGGAAAGCCCGTCAAACAAATCGGGCGGCGCGCTTTTGCGTACTGTAGTTCGTTAACGGAGATTATCCTTCCTGAGGGGGTGACAACCATCGCTGCGGAGGCATTCTACAACTGTGATGGTGTCATCCTGACCTTGCCTTCCACCTTTACCTGCAAGGCGGGATGCGGCAGTACCATCTTCCATGATGCCCATATTCGCGCTTTTCATGTCGCGGACGGCCACCCTTCGTTGCGTGTCATCAACGGTTTTCTCTGCACAAAGGATGGCAAGACGCTCCTTGCGGCGCCGTGTCCCTTGCAAACCGAGGTGGTGCCGAATTCCGTGACGACCATCGCTCCTGGCGCCTTTGATACTTTTGGTTGGGACTATACTGTGGCCCACCAACGCTATACGCTCAAATTACCCAAGGGCTTGAAGACGATTGGTGCGGAGGCCTTTGCGTATTCAGAGCTTGTTGAGGTTGAACTTCCTGAGGGCGTGACCAGTGTCGGAGCGTCTGCCTTTGAGGGCTGTACGCACCTCGAACGGATTGTCTTCCCTTCCACGCTCAAGACGATTGAACGCTATACTGCGGCGGGCGTGAATGACGAACTTGAAGTGCAGCTTCCCGAGGGTGTCACTACCTTACGCGAACATGCCTTTGGCGGCTCAAATATCCCCACAGTCACCGTTCCGGCCTCCGTGCAAACGATTGAGGGCGGTGCCTTACCTGCCAAAATCTTCTTCTTCTCGGGCAAACCGCCTGCTCGCGTTCATGCCCGTGCCTTTGATGCGCACTATGGCGATGAGACTTACGAATCCGAACTCAAGCCTGGCGAAGTGGAAACCTTTGGCGTGGGTTACTATCCCATCCAATTCGCCGCCGCTTGGGAAAAGGTGCTTGATCCCTACGATATGTGGCATGGCTTGAAAATGAATCCCAATTTCGTTGACTTTGAGGACGAACCCTGGTACAAGGAGGGCGACCTCTACCTCTATCGCGGAGGCGTTCTCTATCGAGAATTGCAAGATAAACGTTTGGAGTTTCTCAAAATCTTGGACACAACGTTGACCTCCATTACGATTACAAAGGAGGTCATATTACCAACCCTTGATCAGGCCGCCCTCTTTGATGTCTGCCCGAATCTCACCGCCATCAACGTTGAAGCTGGCCACCCAACCTTAGCGTCGCACGACGGTCTCCTCTATGAGAAGTCTAGTGGAGGAGTGCTTTATCTCCGCGCCATCCCGCGTGCAATCCGTTCCTTCACCATTCCGCGTGCCTGCACTGTCCTTGACCCCTTCAGCTTATACTTGCGCGCCTGCACGAAGCTGACCTCAATCAAGGTGGCCTCGGGCCATTCTACTGCCGTAGTCCAAGGAGGCGTCTTGTATCGCCGTTTCTACGAACATCTAGAGCCCATCGCAATCCTTCCTTCTGTAACAGCCATCACCTTGCCTAAAGAGACCCGCATTCGAAATTGGGATCACTTTGCATACATCACCGGACTCGCACCGCGACTCGCTACCATCAAAGTTGAACAAGGCCACGAGGATTACCTTGTCTCTGGCAACATCCTTTGTGAAAAACGTGCCGACTCCGATTTCGTGCCTTGCGCTATTCCGCCCGCGTGCACCTCTATCACCATTGATCCGCTCCGGTTACGTTATTTCGAATTAGGCCCCCTTGTGGCGCGCAGCCAGAAGTTGAGCTCAATGAAACTCTCCGCCAAAGACTCCTATGCCACCATCAAAGACGGCATTCTCTATCTGGCCTATGACGCAAAACGTTGGGAAATGCTCGCGGTCTTGCCCACACTCAAAACCGTAAAAATCCCGAAATCCTGCACCAATATCCCCGAAAGCATTAATGCAACGAATGACACCTTCTTTACGGTATGTCCTAATCTTACCGCATTTGAAGTAGAACCAGGGAACCCCAATTACCTCGCACTCGATGGCGTACTCTACCACCACGTCAATAATTTCCCCGACACCCTTCTTGCCATCCCAAACAAAAAAGCAACGGTTACCGTTCCTGAAACCGTGACTGCCGTGAAGCATAACGCCTATCGTGGGAAAACCTCGCTTGAACTGATCTTTGCCGGCAAACCACCAGCCTTTGGCGGTTTTGGTTACACCGTCTGGGACTGCCCCTATGAGGACATCCGAACCGAATCCGAGGCCGATGTTGATGCCACCATCTACTATTCTGACACTTATCGCACCGAATGGGAAAAGACGCTGAAAGGCGTTCCCCTCTGGTGTGGTTACGCGGTTGCAGAACGAACCCCCGCCATCTTCACCTATCGCGTGGTCGGCAAGAGTGTCACCCTGACAGGCCTCGCCCCGCACGACCGTTCGGAAACCCTGTTCATTCCCGAAAAACTTGACGGCAAACCCGTCACCGCCATCGCCGATAATGCTTTCCGGAATGCGACATGGTTAAAGCGAGTCTACTTCCCGAACGCGATCACCTCCATCGGCAAAGACGCCTTTGCGGGATGTTCGGCCTTGAATGTGCAGAACGTAACGTTACCCACGGGATTAAAGAAGCTCGGTCGCGGCGCCTTCACCGGTTGTATCGCCACTGAAACCTTGACCATGGTGCCCGGAACCACCTTGACCACAGCCTGTGGCAACTACAAGGTCGCCACCGCCCCCTCGGGTTTCAAATTTGACACCAAGCGCGGCACAAGCACGGCCACCTTCACCAAACCCGGCACCTACGACGCCGTGCTCTTCTCCACCGCAGGCCGTATCGCCGTTTTGCGCTATATCGTTACCGAACTCCCAACCGTGACCATTACCTGTCAAGGTGGTGATGCAAATTGTAAAGTCACTGGGGAAGGGAGCTACTTCGCCAATACGAAGGTCACCCTTGTCGCAACCGTTCCCAAATACGCCACCTTTGTTGGCTGGTTCGAAAACGACACCTGCTGTTCCACTAACAAACGCTGTACCTTCACCATGGGAGCGTCAAGCCGCGCCCTTGTGGCCAAATTCGTCACCGAACCCCTTACGCTCACCGTTACGAGTCTCTTCACCTTCTATGTCGTGGGCGATCCCGTTTCGATTGGCGTCTCCTGTAACCTGCCCGCATCCGAACTCAAATCCATCAAAGCCACACGCCTCCCCGCAGGCTTAACCTTTTCAAAGGTTGGCGACCAATACCAAATTAGTGGCGTCCCCACCAAAGCAGGCGAAGGCGTTTTTACCATTCAAGCCGTTGCCAAGAGTGGTGTAACCACGACAAAAACCTTCACCGCGACCATTAACAAGGAACCCGTGAAAGTGGCATTCTTCGACGAACCCGAAGACGTCGTGACCACATGGCCCCTTGGGTTAGCCCTAGACGTCTTTGCCGAGACAGGACTAAAACGTCTGACCGCCAAAGGACTGCCCCCAGGCGTGAAACTCGTCTGCCGCGAAGGCAAATGGTACCTTGAAGGAACGCCCACCAAAGGCGGCACCTACAACATCACCTTCACCGCAACCTCGAAATTGGGCTCCGTTCAAACCTTCACCCTTCCCCTCGAAGTACAAGTCATCCCAGACGCCTTTGTCGGCTGCTGCGCCAACACCATCTACTACTACGATCCTGAAACTGACGCCCTTATCCAAGGTCGTGGCTACGTAGACGTTGATGAAATGGGCTACGTCTATGGATGGATAACCTTTTTCGATGGCGCTATGGCAGAAATTGACACCCTCGGCAAAGTCCTGACCAAGAGTGAAACCTGCGTACTCCTAGAAGTCAAATTCAACTTCTACGACACGCAAGGCAAAAAGAGTCTCCGCACCATGGAACTCTACCTCGTAGAAACAGGAAGCGAAGCCGATATCCTTCCCTAAATCTAAATCACCCCAGTCAATCGCAATAAAAAAACGACCTGCCAAAAGACAGGTCGTTTTTTCATTCTAAGAAGCGCGTTAACTTAGAGCACTGCGCATTCTTCGAGGAGCGTTTCGAGCATCACAGCGCAGAGTTCGCGGTCAATGAATTCGCTCAAACGGCCGTTGTCAGAGAGACGGCGAATGAGTTCCTTCTTAGCGAGGTTCGTAGCCTGAGCCAAACGGTCAAGGGCGCTTTCCACGCGTTCCTGCGACAAGGTCACGTTGCGATCCTTAGCCAAGCGCATCAACACGTAGGAGCGACGGAGCGTGCGGATGGCGCGTTCTTCAGCAGCCTTGTAAACATCCGACTTGCGGAGTTCGTCAGCATCGCCCTTGAAGGTTTCCAAAGGCTTGGAAGGATCCATCGCGAGTTCGTCATAGACGCGTTCTTCCAACACGCGCTCAGGGAGTTCGAACGAAACCGAGTTTTCGATTGCTTCGCAGAGTTCCTTCGTTGCACGCGATTCTTCGCCGTACTTCTTGGAGCTCTTGATGTTTTCCACCATGTCTGCACGGAGCGTTTCCATGTCAGCCACGCCAAAACGGGAGAGCATGCCTTCGTCCGTAGCAGGACGCATCTTGCGCATCGTCTTGATGGTGATGGTGTAGTTCACCGTCTTACCAGCGATGTCGGTAATGCGGAAATCTTCAGCGTAGGTTGCGCTGTGCGAAACGGTTTCACCGATCTTCTTGCCCAACAACACCGTGCTCAAAGCAGGGATGAAGGCATCTTCGCGCAACTGGACCCAGTATTCTTCGTCAGCGGCATAGTGCTTAGCAGCGTCAGAAAGGGCTTCCTTATCCAAGTCAGAAGAGAAGGAGATGGCGATGAGATCGTTTTCGGTAGCCACATCTTCAGCGGTGCCTTCTTCGAACGATGCAGCCATCTGGCGCAACGAAGTCATGCGTTCTTCGACTTCAGCGTCAGTGACTTCGAGATTCATCTTCTTCACCTGCCACTGAGACGTTTCAGGGAGATCGAATTCGGGAACCGTGTCAATCGTCACAGCCACAGAAGCGCCTTCGCCCTGAGCCACCTTGAAATCTTCCACATTCACGATCGTGGCGATGTTCTTCACATCAGTATAAGCCTGGTCAATCAACGTACGCGTCACGCGCTGATTGATTTCTTCCTGAATATTCTTGGAATAAAGCTTTTCCACCTGTGCCCACGGAGCCTTGCCAGGGCGGAAACCGGGAATCTTCACCTGTGCAATAAATGTGCTGCGCACACCCTTGTAGATCGGGTCAATTTCTGCAGCAGTCGCTTCAACAATCACCTTCACGCGGCAGGTCGAAATCTTCTGGACGTCAGTCTTCATGTATCAAATCCTTTGATTTACAAATAAACGTGCGCGCAGAATACCATATTCCGCCAAAAATCGCAAGAACTAAGTATGCGGAGCATGTTCTTTGTGAAAAAGATTAAGCCGCATCGGGTGATGCGGCTGTCGGAGGAATGCGCGGATTGAGCTTACTTACCGACGCAGAAGGTCGAGAAGACGCGGTCAAGAAGGTCGTCGGCGTAGGTACGGCCGAGGATGTCCCCGAGGGCTTCAGCTGCGGCGCGGAGTTGTTGGGCCGCAGGAACGTAACCAAGGTCGCCTTGGCGGAAGGCGGCAATTGCTTCGTGGAGGGCCTTGTCTGCGGTGGAGAGCAATGCAAATTGGCGTTCGTTGGCGAGGGTGGCGTGGGCGGTTTCGCCTTGGCTGAGCTTGAGGGCGTCACGCAGGGCTTGGCAAACGGTTTCGCGTGCGCGTTGGGGTTCGCAACGAACCGAGATTGCGAGGCTTCCCGCAGGAGCAGGCGTGAGGTCGGTCTTGGTGTGGATGACGATTGCGCCTTGGGGCGGCGGGTCGTTATCGGGTTCGGCGGTGAGGTAGAGTACAACGTCGGCTTGCTCGAGAAGTGCCTTGGTACGCGAGACGCCTTCGCGTTCAACCGCGCCAGGGGCATCGCGCAAGCCCGCGGTATCGGTGAGGCGAATAGGAACGCCATCAAGAAGGAAGGTCTCTTCAATGGAGTCACGGGTGGTGCCCGCTTCATTGCTTACAATGGCGCGTTCGTAGCCCAAGAGAAGGTTAAGCAGGGTCGATTTGCCTGCGTTGGGTTTACCTGCTAAAACGACCAACGCGCCGTCGCGCACCAAACGGCTTTCGTGCCAAGTGGCGAGCAAGGCTTGGGTCCGCTCCACCAGTTGTTGCAGCGTCGCTTCGGCTTCCTCAAAGAAGTCATCGGGAAGTTCGCCTTCGTCAAAGTCCAAAAGATGTTCGACCTGTACCGAATGGGCGAGGGTGTCCTCGTAGAGGGGAATTAAGGTCTGGCCAAGTTGGCCCTGTAAATTGGCGCGCGCGGCACGTTCGGCACGCGGACTACGGGCCGCGATGATGTCCGCCACAGCTTCGGCTTGGGTGAGGTCCATGCGCCCATTGAGGAAGGCGCGCTTGGTAAATTCGCCTGGTTGGTCGGGCCGTACGCCGAGTTCCCAAAGACGCTTGAGTACGCGTTGCGGCACAATCTGACCGCCATGAACGTGCAATTCAACCGTATCTTCGCCCGTATAACTATGCGGTGCGCGGAAAAAGAGAAGGACCGCGTCATCCATCACATCGCCTTTGCCATCATAGAGCGACGCATAGGCGAAGGTGCCAGCCTTCCGTTGGGACGGTGGCGTCTTCAAACGGGTGAGCTGGTCGGCAACGGTATACACCTCATCACCGCTCAAACGAATTACGGCGACGCCTCCCATACCCGAGGCAGTGGCGAGTGCGGCAATCGGTTCAGACATAAAGACTCCTCACGGCATAGGCGAACAACGCTTCATCAACGGTTTGAACGGGGGCGACCACCGCGGGTTCAACGCCTCGTTTGCGCAAGGTCGCGGCAGTGGGTTCGCCCATTGCAATGACGGGCTTGGTGTGGTCGGTGTCCGACGCCAACCATGCCGCAGCAGCAGAGGAGGAGGCTAAGAAGACGACATCATGCGGCGGCGGATTGGCGGTTGGGCAACTGACGGTGCGGTAGATGGGCAAATCTTTTACCTTTGCGCCACGTTGTTTGAGCGCTTCAGCCAACGATGGGCCCGCTTCTTCGCTACGAATCCGCAGGATCTTTTGCCCTGAGAGATCGTCAGGGAGTGTCGCAAGGAGTCCCTTTGCGGTGAAATGGGTTTCGGGCATGACGGTGTCCGTATTCAAGAAGGCCACCGCCTCCGCGGTTGCAGGACCCGTAACGGCAATTTTCTTGGGCACATATTGGATGGGACTGACCATCTGTTGCAAGAAGAAGCGTGCGGCAGAGGGCGAGGTCAACACCAACCAGTTATAGGCCTTGCTGGGGCGAATTTTGACCTTAGCCGTCGGTTCAAATTGAATCAAGGGCTGAACCACCGGAATGCCTCCATGGTCCGTCACTGCGAGGCGCGCCTTTTGGGCAACGCTTTCGCTGCCCGTAATCCAGATTTTACGTCCAGCAAAGGCGCCATTGAAGGGGAATTCGCGCGTCGTGAAGTGTCCGATGAGGAGCAATCCCGGGCGGTCAATCGTGAGGGGCGCGGCCGTTGCAAGATCACCTGTGCAACCGCGCACAATCGTTTGAGCGGGCGTGCCGGCGTCATAAACAATCGCGTAGGGCGTTTCGGGCGGGTAGGTCTTGGCAATTTCGGCGGCCATACCCAATGCCATAAACCACACCTGCGGCATTTCTGGCCCGGTGCTACGCGGGGTCGCCACTTGGAAACCGCGCGCTTCGCCGCGACGGGTGAGTAACATCCCCGTGGCCGTGGTTGCCGTTTGGAGGGCACTTACACCTGGAAAGACACGGAAGGGGATGCCATCAGCACTCAACGCATCCGTTTCTTCGGTGAGGCGCCCAAAGAGTCCCGGATCACCGCCCTTC
>JAFYMU010000103.1 GCA_017548245.1 Kiritimatiellia bacterium
AAGCTTGAAGAGGGTGCGCCCCCAATAGGGTTCACGTTCTAATTGGTCGGCGATGACGAGGTGGACGCGTTCGCTATCGGCGTCTGCCCCGTAACGAATTTCATAGCGTTGGATGAGTTGTTCGGCAAAGACAGGATAGCGTGCAAAGAGGGCACAACTGGCCGCATTTAACAAGGTCGACTGCTCCATTTCACCGGCGGCTTCTACATCCAACCACAGATTCACGGCGCGACCATAGTCCTGTGGCGTTGAGGCAGAGAGGGTGACGAAGAGGGCTTGTTCACGTAAGAAGGAGACCGAAGAGGCGGTGGCGACGACGGGCAAGAAGAGGAGGATGAGGAAGACGCCCAGTTTGACGTTGGAGGAACGCTTATTGGGACGCGGCAATTTGGGCAACACCTCGCACAACACGGTGCAGGCACGTTGGAAGTCATCGCCGCCGACATAAACGGCTTGTTCCAATTGCATCATTGCGGTAATGGCTTGTTGCGCCTCCTCCGATGCAGGCAACAAGTGACGCAATTCGGCAGAGGTCAAGGCGGGTGCCCCACTCCATTCGCGCAAGATGGCCAAGGCTTCCGTTGCAGTTTGGGTGCGTTTCAAGAGCAAACAAGCACGCGCGGTTGGGCGACGACGCAAGATGGGCGCAGCGAGTGCAGCGCCAAAGCGTTTCAAAATCGGCAGTGTAAGGCGCAGGAGGTACGCGAAAAGACCAATTAAGAAGGCGATGAGAGCACCACCAGAGGTTGCACGCGGAGCAGGATTGCCCTCATCCAAGCGCAATGCGGGTGGGAGGACCGAACTAAATTGTTCACCATCGTCACCCAAGAGCACCAACTGTGCAGAGGGATGTGCGTAGAGTGGCACGGCGGCGGTGTGTTCGACGCGATATTCACGGGCTTCGCGTTCAAACCACGCAAAGGTGAGTGCGGGAATTTCCAGGAGACCTTGTTGGATGGGACGCAAGTTGTAGGTAAAGGAACAACCGCCCTCAAAGGTTTCACGTTGGGGTTCGCCATAGAGACGGAAGCCCTCAAGTGTGGGCAATTGTGGCATGCGAATCTGTTCGGCCGCCGCGTCACTCTTAAAGGTAATCGTCAACTTGACAGGATCGCCGACATTGACATTGAGGGCGTCCAAGCGAATAGCAGCCTGAAACGTCGAGGCGACAGCGCCAGTAAAACCCTCAGGGCGGCCCTCTTCTGGTGGCGCATTCACGGTAATCGTGAGGGGCACACCAATCGCCGTGCAACGTTGTTCTGCCAACTGTTTAGTCGTTTCATCCAAGGTGTAACGCACGTCACGGATAACGGGAGCCGGGAAGACCTGTTCGCCAACGCGAACCGCCTGATAGGGAATGACAATCTGCCAAACCATCCTCTCGCCTTCGGTCGAACGCGATTCGAGTTGCGGTTGCGCCAATTGGCGTAAGGGCGAATCTTCGCTTGTTGTGGGGTTAAAATTGACCTGCGGGACACGTTCTTGCAAGCCGCGGAAGAAGTCTTGAGCCAAGAAGGGCGAACACAGGGTGCCTTGGCTATTCAAGGCAGGCGCCTTCACGGTGATGCGAATCCGAACCTCATCGCCAGGGAGCGGATGTTCAGGTGTAGAGGCGATGGTTAATGAGACGTCGGGGTCTGGAAGCAGTTCGCGCACCTGAACCGTTTTGGGCTGCTGATACGTGAGGGTTCGGCCATCGCTTAACTGTGCTGTCAAGGATTCGAGGCGGCAGGTCCCTACTTCGCTGGGTAAGATTTGGAGGATAACCGAAGAGGTCGTTTTGCCATTGATGCTAATCGTGCGCGTGGACTGCCCAATCGTTTGAGTGGGTGTGGAAAAGACTGGCGTGACAGAGACGACTTGCGCGCCCTGTTGTGAAACATCCAATTGAAAGGCGTCACCAGCATAGATGACCTCAGGCGTCAAACGCACCTCAAGGGCTTGCAACACTATTGCAAAGCCCACGCTACAAAGTAAAAAGAGAGGACGTACCGTCATAACAAATCAAAGCGGAATCTTAGGCGTCTAAGTAAGGAGCAAAGTCTGCGGGCGGTTCGGCCGTAAAGGAGAGGCGTTCGCCCGTCATTGGATGCGGCAATTCAAGGTGATAGGCGTGCAACAGCTGACGCGTTGGCGGGGTTGGCAATCGGTGATCTAAGGCAGGCTTACCGTAGAGCACGTCGCCGACGATGGGGGTTCCGCACGAGGCCATATGCACACGGATTTGGTGTGTACGCCCTGTTTCAATGCGACACAAGACGCGGCTCAACCCGTTCGGCAACTTCGCGAGCAGTTTCCAATGGGTAACGGCGCGACGACCATTCACAGGAACAACCGCCATCTTCTGACGATGGTAGGGCGAACGGCCAATCAGATTCTCCAACGTGCCCTCGGGTTTGGGTTCGCCATGGACAATTGCGAGGTATTCTTTGGTCAAATTATGGGTTGAGAAGGTGGTCACCAAGGCTTGCAGGGCGCGTTCGTGTTTGGCTACCACCATGACACCCGAGGTGTCCATGTCCAGACGATGCACGATGCCCGGGCGTTTTTCACCCCCAATGCCCTTCAGGTCGGGGCAGTGATACAAGAGCGCATTCACCATGGTGCCGTGGCTATGTCCACAGGCTGGGTGAACAACGAGGCCTGCGGGCTTATTCAGCGCAATCAAGTCCTCGTCTTCGTAGAGAATGTCTAAGGGAATAGCTTCGGGGATGATGTCTACGGGTTCGGCAGGAGGCAAGGTTAAAATCAACGTCATGCCAGGCTGAGGTGCCGCAGAGAGTTTGGTAATGGCGCGGCCATCTTGGTCCGTTAAGTGTCCGGCTTTAGCCAAGGCTTGGATGCGCGACCGCGTCAATTCAGGCAATTGTCCCACCAGCCATTGGTCAAGGCGGCGTGCATCTGCCCCACCCTCAATGGTCAACGTAAAGACCTCTGCCTCGGTCAACGATTCCGTTCCAATCGCCTCTTGCGTCAACGCTTCTGCCATGACGAATCCCTTTTAACGGTACCACACACGCCACAAGGTCAACCCTGCGGCTGGAGCAGACGGAACGCGCGCCGTGCGTTTATTCCCAGGTTCCAACAAAGGCAACACGGCTTCAGGTTTTTCTTTGCCCGAACCGACACGCAAGAGGAAGCCCACGAGCGAACGCACCATCTTGTAGAGGAAGCCACTGCCTTGCACACGGAAGCAGATGCGCGAACCACGTTTGGTGACATCAAATTCAAAAATCGTTCGTACCGTGCTCTCAATCGGGCGATTGGCATTCGCCGCAAAGGCCACAAAATCATGCGTGCCGACTAAGTAACTGATCGCTTTCCGCATAGCCTCGACGTCCAAGGGGCGAACGATATGGGCGTTGTACAACCGCTTATTGGGAGGCAAAAGGCGCGTATTCCAAACGTAATAACGGTACTCTTTGCGTTTGGCATCAAAGCGAGCATGGAAGTGTGGATCCACTTCTTTAACGGATAACGCGCGGATATCAGGCGGCAAACGGCCATTGGCATTCAGCGCCATCTTGAGCGAACGCTCCGTCATGCGCGTCACCAAATCAACATGGAAGACCTGACCATGGGCATGAACGCCATGATCGGTTCGGCCACTACTATGGATATCCACCTTGGGGGCCTTCACAATTCCCGCCAAGACCTGTTCAATCGTCTCTTGTACGCTTGGAAATCCGGGCTGTGTCTGCCAACCAAAATAAGCCGTTCCATCATAGGAACAAATAATTTTAAAACGCCTAACCTGCTCTTCACTCATAGCCCAAGAGTATAGCAAAAAAGCACCCATATAAAAAGGGTGCCACTGTTGCGAAGGTGATTTGCAAAATAAAAGGCGCACGGTAAGGTGCGCCTTTTACGGTTTTTAGAGGTGAA
>JAFYMU010000104.1 GCA_017548245.1 Kiritimatiellia bacterium
CGTTGCGCCATCGTCTGTCAGGAAATGCAGAACGTGTGGGCATTGGAATTCATTGGCCGTGGCGAAAAGATGACGATCGCTCCCGCCGCCGATGTGCCGTTGAACGACTCGCCGTGTATCAAGTGCGGCCAGTGTTCCGCCCACTGCCCGGTCGGCGCCATCTATGAAAAGGATGAAACCGCAAAGGCATGGAACGCCCTCCGCGATCCGGAACGTTTCACAGTGGTGCAGATTGCTCCCGCTGTGCGCGTTGCCCTCGGCGAAGCCTTTGGCATGAAGCCTGGCGAATTGACCACCGGCAAGATTTACACCGCCCTCCGTCGTCTCGGCTTTGAAGCCGTCTTTGACACGAACTTCTCGGCAGACCTCACCATCATGGAAGAAGGCACGGAATTCGTTCAGCGCTTCACCCAGGGTGGCGAATTGCCCTTGATTACCTCCTGCTGCCCCTCGTGGACCGACTGGATGGAAAAGTATGCCACCGACTTCATCCCCAACTTCTCCACGGCGAAGAGCCCGCAGCAGATGTTGGGCGTGATGGCCAAGACCTACTTCGCTGAAAAGATGGGCATCAACCCCGCTTCGATGTATGTCGTCTCCATTATGCCTTGCACGGCCAAGAAGTACGAAATCACCCGTTCGGAAGAGATGCACGCCTCCGGTTATCAGGACGTGGATGTCGTGTTGACCACGCGCGAATTGGCTCGCATGATTAAGATTGCAGGCCTTGATTTCGCCACCCTTCCTGAAAGCGAAGCAGACTCCATCCTCGGTGAATACACCGGCGCAGGCACCCTCTTTGGTGCAACTGGCGGCGTGATGGAAGCAGCCTTGCGTTCGGCCTACTACTTGATCACCAAGGAAGAACTCGCAGACGTGAACTTCACGCAAGTGCGCGGTTTGGAAGGTGTGAAGGAAGCCACCATTGACATCAAGGGCACCAAGGTCTCGATCGCCGTGGCCCACCAGATGGGCAATGTGGAACAGGTCCTCGACGCGATTCGTGAAGACCGTGCCGCAGGCCGCCCGCCGCGTTGGCAGTTCATCGAAGTGATGGCCTGCCGTGGTGGTTGTATCGGTGGCGGTGGCCAGCCCACGCTCGCAACGGATGAAATCCGCAAGATGCGCATGGAAGGTCTCTACAAGGACGACCGTGAGAAAGCCCTCCGTTGCTCTCACCAGAATCCGCAGATCACCAAGATCTACAACGACTTCCTCGGTTCGCCCTGCAGCGAAAAGGCACACCACCTCCTGCACACGCACTACACCGCAAAACCTGTCTACGCAAAGTAATCCTTTGCTTCACAGCACACACAAAGGCGCGGCGCTCCAACGAGTCCGCGCCTTTTGTTTTACCTTGCGGAACGTAGTCCGCATACGGCACGCGGTTTTTGAACGCCCAAACGCTTATGCAAGCGCGACGCGTTGCGTCCGCGGAGACCTCTGCATTTTCCCTGGACAATAATCCATAGGCGCTTCAGTTATGTTATAATGTAGGGAATTGATGTAATCGGAACGGAGTTTAACCAATGGAATCCTGCCCTCTGGATATCGCGTACGGTGAAGATGTTTTCAATGAAAAGGCGATGCGTGAGTACCTCGCCAAGGATACTGTGGAAACATTGTTGCACACGATGAATGATCGTGCACCGTTGGATCCCTCAATCGCTAATGAAGTGGCCCATGCTTTGAAGCAGTGGGCAATGCAGCGTGGTGCAACCCACTTTACCCATTGGTTCCAACCGCTCACAGGCACGACGGCGGAGAAGCATGATGCCTTCTTTGAACCAGTGGGCACGGCGGAGACGATTGCACGTTTTTCCGGTAAGAATTTGATTATGGGCGAACCCGATGCGTCGAGTTTCCCTTCGGGTGGTTTGCGTTGCACCTTTGAAGCGCGTGGTTACACGGCGTGGGATGTGACGTCGCCGGCGTTTGTGAAGCGTCACCCGAATGGCGCGACGTTGTGCATCCCGACAGTCTTCTGTTCGTACACGGGTGAAGTGCTGGATAAGAAGACGCCGTTATTGCGTTCGATGCAGGCGATGGATCGCGCGGTGCGTCGTTTGATGGCGTGCTTTGGCGAACCCAATAGCCATGCGATGATTACACTCGGCGCAGAGCAAGAGTACTTCTTGGTAGACAAGGAACTCTACTTGAAGCGCCCGGACTTGATGCAGTGCGGCCGTACCTTGTTTGGTGCTCCGCCGGCTCGTAACCAGCAACTTGAAGACCACTATTTCGGTTCGATCAAGCCGCGCGTCCTGACCTTCATGGAAGAGGTCGAACAAGAGTTGTGGCGTTTGGGCATTCCTGCGAAGACGCGTCACAACGAAGCGGCTCCGGCACAGTTCGAACTCGCTCCGATGTTCGAAGAATTGAACTTGGCGGTTGACCACAACATGATGGTCATGGAAACCTTGCGTAATGTGGCCGATCGCCATGGGTTGGTTTGCTTGCTCCACGAAAAGCCCTTCGCGGGCGTGAACGGTTCAGGCAAGCACAACAACTGGTCGGTGGCTTACAATGGCAAGAACTTGCTCGACCCGGGCAAGAATCCGCAGGATAACGCCATCTTCTTATCGGTCTTGGCCTCGGTGATTCGCGCGATTGACTTGCACGCCGATGTGTTGCGTGCTTCGACGGCCCACTTTGGCAATGACCACCGCTTGGGCGCCTTGGAAGCTCCGCCTGCCATTATCTCCATCTTCTTGGGTGACGAACTCACAGAGGTGATTCGCCGCATCGAACAGGGTGCAGCGGCCTCTGATGACAATGACAAGGGTGGCAAGTTGCGTGTGGGCGTGGATACGTTGCCGCCGATTCCGCGTGATACCTCGGACCGCAACCGCACCTCGCCCTTTGCCTTCACGGGTAACAAGTTTGAATTCCGTGCACCGGGTTCGTCGCAAAACTGTTCTGGCGTGTGCATGGCCCTCAACACCATTGTGGCAGAGTCCATCACGGTGTTGGCGGAAGAGATTGAACAGTTGCCGAAGGCCACCTTCCACGAAGGATTGGAAGCCATCTTGCAGCGCGTGATTCGCGAACACGGCCGCGTCATCTTCAATGGTGACGGTTACTCGGCAGCATGGGTGGAAGAAGCCCAGAAGCGCGGCCTCCCCAACTTGCGCACGGTGCCGGAAGCGTTGGCAGTCTTGTTGGATGAAAAGAATCTCGACCTCTTCTCCAAGCAAGGCGTCTTGCACCCGACGGAAATGCGTTCGCGTTACGATGTCTTCTTTGCCGAATATGCCCGCAAGGTGCGTTTGGAAGGCAAGGTCGCCCTTGAAATGGCGCGCACCATTTTGGAACCAGCCATTATGAAGGAACTGGGCGCATTGGCCAAGATGGTTCACCACACGCAAGCCGCAGGCATCCAGGCTGGTTTGCGCACCTTAACGGCAAAGGCTGAAACCATTGGCACGGGCTTGGACGAACTCGCCATGGGTTGCACCGCCCTTGAAACCGCATTGGGTCAGGACGAAAAGGCAATCTTGCAGGCTATGACCTCCTTGCGTAATGTGGCCGATAAGCTTGAAACCATGATTGGCGATTGCCATTGGCCCTTGCCGAAGTATCGCGACCTCTTGCAGATTCACTAAGCCACGCGCGCATACACAAAAGAAGCCGAGCAGCACCTGTTGCTCGGCTTTCTTTTTGTGGTATTGGTTGCTGGTTAGCGGC
>JAFYMU010000105.1 GCA_017548245.1 Kiritimatiellia bacterium
CCTCTTCCGCGCAACCGTAAAGCACCCTAATGGTGAGGAAACGTCACACCGGGAGGTCTTTTATGTCCAATCATGTGGCTATCGTCTCACGTGCAGCCCTGCGGAACCCTTGTGGTGTTTTGACAACCGCCCCTTTGAAGTCCTGCTCACAAGTGACGAACGCACCGACCTCAGTGGCGAAATCGAAGTCTATCCGCTAGCCGCAGACGCTATTCCGCGATCCGATTTTGCCCCCACCACACCTCCTGTACACACCTTCCCCTTCGCCAAAACAGGGACGCTGCCCATCACCTTGCCTGCAGGACACTACATGCTGCGTGCCAAGACGGCAGACACAACCTCTACGTTCGCCCCCGTCCGTGTACTCCCAACAGATGCTCCTGCAGCGGCCTCCGCAATATCTTCGGACGAAGACGGCATCTTACGTTTTCAGTGGCCTGAAAAGGAAGACCCGCATTTCATGCAGGGATGCGTGACCCTCTCGGGATACGACACCATCCATTACGAACCCGTTCCTGCTGGCACCACACTCAAAGGATTCGCCACACTTAAAGGGCATGCGCCGACCTTTATCACGATTTCCTCCAATCAAGGCATTCAAGTTCCCCAACGCCTCACCTCCCCCTTCTTTGAATTGCCAATTCCACAAGATGCGCGTGGTAGCCTTGACGTCTTCCTCTTCGCCTTTGACCGCGGCCAATGGTACAAAGTTGTGCAAACAATAGCGATCCAGAAACCCCAAACCTTGCACCTTGAAGCAACGCAAATCGCGAACACAGTCGCCCCCAATACCGAAACCTCCTGGCGTCTGACCGTCAACGACCCCACCGCTAATGTCGCCATTGTCTGTTACAACGCCGCGTGGGAATCCGACATCGAATACGCGTTGCGCGAGTTTGATTTTGGCGCCTTCGTCACCCCTACGCGTTACACTTACCCTAAGCATGGCCTCAACTCCCCCTACGACCTCCTCGACGCCACCATCGAAATCGCCGAACACGCGCCAGTTGACATCTGCAACCCCGACCTCTACGCTCGCGCTCAAGACCGCTACCGCGATGAAGTCTTCCGCTCCGCATTCTGGGGACATACACCCTATGAAGGGGACCCCTTCACACAGTGGAGCTTAGGCCATCGCGTCAAAATGAAGGGCCCTAGCCTGCGAGGACACGTCTTACGTCGTTCACCAAAGCCGCCCACACGCAACTTCCCTGCCGCGCCCACCTCGGCAAAAGCCCTCGCCGCCCTCGCCCAAAGCGATCACAAGACGCACCACACCATCCTCTGGTTGCCTAAGGCCCAGCTTGATAACGGGGAAATCCGCTTCACCCTGCCCATTCCTAACGCTATTACCTCCTGGCGACTCGTGGCATACGCCTTTACCCCGGACGGCCGAACCGCAACGTTTACCCATCTCTTTAATTCACTCCCGCTCGAAGAATAACCGCGCACGGCACGTCATTTCGCATTCGCACCTGCTCCGCATAAACACACACGTGACGTTTTCATGAATTCGCTATGTAACCTGTGCGAAGCAGCTTTTGCCGTTGACACGTTGCCTCACCACACGCTTGTATCCGCCACGCTTCAGCAATGTGAAGCGTAGTGGAATGATGAAATTGCACGATCGAATAGGCACAGGGGTGTTATTCTATGGTATAATGCGCGCATTTATTAGCCATTTTTGAGGATATGTTCATGAATAGCGATACTATCAAAGCCGGTTATCAGCGCGCACCGCACCGTTCGCTCATCCGCGCCACTGGCGTTCAGCAGGAAGATTTTGGCAAACCCTTCATCGCCGTTTGCTCCTCGTACACCGATATTGTGCCGGGCCACTGCCATTTGCGCAAGGTCAATGAAATTATCAAGGCCGAAATTCGCGCTGCGGGTGGCGTTCCCTTTGAATTTGACACGATTGCTGTTTGCGATGGTATCGCCATGGGTCACCAGGGCATGAAGATGAGCTTGCCGAGCCGCGAACTCATCGCTGACACCGTAGAAACGATGCTTCGCGCACACTGCTTTGACGCAATGGTCTGCATCCCGAACTGCGATAAGATTGTGCCGGGCATGATTTTGGCTTCGTTGCGCGTGAATATCCCGACGGTCTTCGCTTCGGGTGGTCCGATGTTGCCGGGTAAGCACCCAATCACGGGTAAGGATTCTGACCTCAACACGGTCTTCGAAGCCGTTGCAGAATACAAGAACGGCAAGATTACCGAAGAACAGTTGAACGAAATTGAAGCAACCTCCTGCCCTGGTTGCGGTTCGTGCTCGGGTATGTTCACCGCCAACTCGATGAACTGCCTCTGCGAAGTGTTGGGCCTCGCCTTGCCGGGCAATGGCACCATTCCTGCCGTGGATCCGCGTCGTGAAGACCTTTGGAAGACTGCGGCTCGTCGCGCTGTTGAAATGGCAAAGGCTGGCGGCCCCTTGCCGCGCGAACTCATTGACCGCACTGCGATTGACAACGCTTTTGCGTTGGATATGGCAATGGGTGGCAGCTCGAACACCGTGTTGCACACCTTGGCGTTCGCACACGAAGCAGGGATTGACTACGATTTGCGTCGCATCGACATGATTTCCAAGCGCACCCCGCACGTCTGCAAGGTGGCTCCGAGCTGCGCTTACCACATGGTTGACGTGGACCGCGCTGGCGGTATCTCGGGTATCTTGAAGCGTTTGAGCGAACGTGAGGGGTTGATTGACTTCACCAAGGTGACGGTCAGCGGTCAGTCGCTCGGTGACATCGCCGCCGCGGCGTCCATCACCGACACTGATGTCATCCGCACGATGGAGAACGCCTACTCGCAGGATGGCGGTCTCTCGGTGCTCCATGGTAACATTGCCGCACAGGGTGCTATCGTGAAGCGCGCGGGTGTGTATGCTTCCATGCTCAAGTTCTCGGGCGAAGCCATCTGCTTCAACTCGCAGGAAGAGGCTTGCGAAGGCATCCTCGCAGGTAAGGTTCGCGCGGGTCACGTGGTCGTCATCCGTGGCGAAGGCCCGAAGGGTGGCCCTGGCATGCAGGAAATGTTGGCCCCCACCGCCTACATCATTGGCGCGGGTCTCGGCGAAAAGGTGGCTCTCATCACCGACGGTCGCTTCTCGGGCGCAACCCATGGTGCTTGCATCGGTCACGTCTCCCCGGAAGCGGCTGAAGGCGGTTTGATTGGCCTCGTGAAGGATGGCGACACCATCAACATCGACATCCCGAACAACCTCTTGGAAGTGGCACTCACGGAAGAAGAGATTGCCGCTCGCCGTGCAGTGGCTCAGCCGTGGCCGGAACGCCAAGTGACGGGTTGGCTCAAGCGTTATGCCAAGCTCGTGGGCAACGCTTCCACGGGTGCAACTCTCGCCTAAGGAAGGCCCTTACCTAAACAAAAACGCCACGGTCTCAGCTGAAGCCGTGGCGTTTTGTTTTAGACGAGCCTCCACAACCTTCACCCGAAGGGTGCATCATCAAGAGCACAAGCAACGATTTTATCTCACAAAGAGGTGTGCAAAACGAGGAAAAAAAGCCTATAATATGGGTAATTCGCTTGCGAGTACTGCAAGCATTTGATTGGAGGCAACCAATGAAGCGTATTTTGATGACGTTGGGGTTCGTATTTTGCGCCGCATTCGCAATGGCACAAAGTGGCGAAGAACAAGCCGCACGCCAAGCGCGCAGTGTCCACTTACAGTTCCGCAAGTGGAAGGGCCCTGCCTCCGTTTTCTATGTAGAAACCACGCCCACACAGGTCTATCCCGGCACCTATTTCTGTTCGCTCGGATTTAATGGCGGCTACAGCGGCATTCAAGAACTCCCTGACGGACGTCGCGTTGCCATCTTTTCCGTTTGGGAACCGAGTGATCCCTTCAACTACGAAGCCCACCCCGATGCCGTGGAAGAGAACAAGCGCACCAAAGATCTCTATGCAGGTGAAGGTGTGGAAGTCACCCGTTTTGGTGGCGAAGGCACGGGCGGCAAGTCGATGATGCTCTACAATTGGGAACTCGGCAAACCGGTCTGCATGGCCATCTCGGTGGCCAACGATGGCAAATACCGCACCGCTTACACCTGTTGGATTTGGGATGCCCAGAAGCAAGATTGGTTCCGCATGGCGACCTTCACGACCTTGGTCAACGATGGCCATGCCGAACTCGACATGCCCTACGCCTTCGTCGAAGACTTCTGGCGCAATGGTGAAAGCCGCAACCACGTTCGCAGTGCTTCGTTCAGCCGTCTCTGGGCGTGGAATAATGCGCAGTGGACCGCCTCTGAAGAAGCCGCCTTCACCGCCGATAATAACACCCTCACGACCGTTGATGCAGGCCCCTCGGCCAATGGCTTCTGGCTTGCCACGGGCGGCACTACCAGCAATGTCTCGATTCCGCTTTGGAACCGTTTTAAACCCGGTGGCGCTCCAGATGACTCTGCGGCACGTCGCGTTCGCCTCCTTGAAGTGATCAAGGCGGCCGAAGAGACGCCCACCCCTTAAGGTTATTCATTCATGCGCATTGCCTTTATTGCAGACGTTCACGCCAACCTCCCCGCACTCGAAGCTGTTATCGCTGACGCACGGGAACATGGCGCGACGCATCTCATCTGCTTAGGCGATGTCGTGGGCTATGGTCCGCAACCGATTGAAACGCTCGCGCGCATTCGTAAGGTGGCCTCTGGTGTGTTGCTCGGCAACCATGATGCCGCCGCCGCAGAATTATTAGATCTCAATCTCTTCAATCCCTTTGCGAAGGAAACGGCAGAGCGCGCCATTCTCGCCCTTGATGACGAGGCTAAAAGTTATCTGCGCGGCTTGCCCAATATGCTTGAAATCAAGAATATTGCCTGCTCGCATAGTTGCTTTGACGCGCCCGAAACCTTCCGTTACCTAGAGACCAAAGAAGATGCCGCACGCAGTTTAGATGCGATGCCCAACTTCACCTTGCTGGTCGTCGGTCACACCCATGTGCCGTGTCTCTTTGTGCGTGAAGCACCGAACGAACCGGTTCGCAAACTGCCGCCTGAAAGCACGCAACTCCGCCCAGGACACCGTTATGTAGTGAATCCGGGCAGCGTCGGCTTCCCTCGAACCGATGGGTTAACGGCAGACTACCTGATTTACGACACCTTGATGCGGCGCCTCATCTTCCGTTCGGTCGCCTATGACTTGGCGCCCTACCGTCTCGCCTTGGTGCGAAATGGTTACAATCCGCTCAACTATTGGTTCTTGAGCCCCTCGGCCCGCAAACGTCAAACCGAATTGGCGCTCTGCAATCCTGCACCGCCGAAGCGTGACGCCATTAGCGCCGACTCCCCCTTCCGACCGGTCCGCAAACGCCGTTCGACCAATACGCTGTTCTTTGCAATTTGTGCCGCGCTCTTTGTGATTCTCTTGGGCTTAACCACGATGGTGCTCTTGCAGCCCGCCGCCGAGAGTGCCACGCCCCCAGCGGCGGCCTATGTCAATCCCCGCAACTGCTTACCCGCGTTGACGCAGTGGACGCTCTCCAATCCGAACCACACCACGCAAAAGCCCGAACAGAATGCGGTGGTATTGATGCCCGTTGCCGACGTGTCCCATCACCTCCACTCACCGTTGATTCCCCTGCCGCCCCAGACCAAGAAGTTGCGTCTCTCCTTCCACGTTGCCGCAGAGATTAAGAAGGCGGGCAATTACGCGGTCTACGCAGAATTTATTGACGCCCATGGAAAACGGAAACGCGACCGCGCACACACCTATTCCAAAATGGATCATCAAGCCTTTAATATCAAGATTCCTAAAGAGGCCAAGGGCTTGCGTATCCTCTTCGAATTCTCACCGCGCATGCCCATTACCTTGACCAATCCCGAACTCGAACCCGTGAAGGAGTAATCATGGATTCGCCCGCATCCCCACTTCACCGCCTCGAGTACCCCATCGATGTCACCACGCATGATTGCCAGGCCGCTTTCACAGCGTGTTTGCCAGCCCTTCTGCGTTGGTTGCAAGAGGCCGCAGGACGCCATGCCGAACAACTCGGCGTGGGCATTCAAGCCTTGCAACAACAAGGGCTCACGTGGATGTTGGGGCGGCTGAGCCTCACGCTCTTCCGTTCGCCCACGTGGAAGGAATCGCTCCGCCTCATCACTTGGCCCAGCGGCATCAAAGGACGCCTCGTTGCCGAACGTCAATTTGTGCTCGAAACCACCGCAGGCGAAACCCTCCTCAAAGCCTCAAGCGAATGGCTCTGCGTCAATCTCGAATTGGGCAAACTCGCGCCGTTACCCGAAGGCGTGAAGGCGCTCGCCCTTCCCAATACCGAAGCCTTTCACCTCTGCAACGGTAAACTGGCCACCCCAACCGCCGATCAAACACCCGTGGCAACGGCCACCTTTAGGGTTCGCCGGCAGGAGATTGATGCCAATCGTCACGTCAACAACGTGCACTACGCCGAGTGGATGCAAGAGACCTTACCCGAGTCCGTCTTCTTTAATCAGACCCCCACTGCCTTTGACATTGAGTTCAAACGCGCCGCAAAGTTGGGCGATGACGTAGTGTCAACCACCACGCCGTTGGACAAACACACCTTTTACCATGCGATTCAGTTGCCCGACGGCACCCTCTTAGCCCGCGCAACCTCCCATTATCCGAACCCGAAAGCCTGAGTTATGAACCGTTTTTCCCTGCTTCTCCTCACCCTTTGCGCCCCCGCACTCACCGTGTTAGCAGACCCTGGGCATCATCCCCCCTTCGAACCCAATGGCAAGCCCCTCCCGCAAGCCATTACCAATCCTGCCGATTACGGCACGCGCCTCATTCCCGTTTCCCTGCGCCAACGCTTCAATCGCGATCTCCTCTCGGGCATTCAGGACGCGCCCACCGAGGTGGTCTTGCACGGTTGGCGCGGCGAAACCGTTCAGGCGCAGCTCTTGGTGGAGTCGCCTAAGGGGTTTCAAAACCTCATTGGCGGAACCGCCTCAGGTAAGGGTTCGCTCAAATTAATCCGCTACACCACTGGCAAGGGCGTCTTATTGCCCGATATCGTTGACGACTTCCAGACCTTCCCCTTGCCAGGCGTGGTGCGTCCACTCTTGCTCACCTACCAGATTCCCGCCACAGCACAGGGCGTCATCAAGGACACCGTCAACGTCTTTGTGAATGGCACCCATCTCCAATTACCCGTCACCATCCATGTTGAAGAGGCCACCTTGCCCACACCTGCGAACTGGGCCTTCCACCTCGACCTGTGGCAACACCCCGATGCTGTAGCGCGTTGGCACGATGTGCCATTGTGGTCGCCCGAACACCTGATGCTCTTGCGTCCGCAGATGCGTTATCTCGCCGACATGGGGCAAAAGACCATCACCTGCACGCTCATCAACGAAGCGTGGCAGGAACAGACTCACGACTACTTCCATCAGATGGTCTTGGTCTTCAAGAACCCCGATGGTTCGTGGCAATACAATTACGCTCCCTTTGATGCGTGGGTCACCTTTGCCCGTGAAACGATTGGGATGCGCAATGCCACCATCAACTGTTACACCATGATTCCGTGGTCGCTCACCTTCGCCTACACCGACCTTGCCACGCACACCGTCCACAAACCCAAGTTGGTGCCGGGCACGCCGGAGTACGAAGCCTTCTGGGGGCCCTTCCTCACGGACTTCGTTCGCCACCTCAAAGAAAAGGGTTGGCTCGCCCAGACGCGTTTGGCCATGGACGAACGCCCCGACCACCTCTTGCGCCCTGCCCTTGAAGTGGCGCGTCGTTACGCTCCCGAACTGCAAATCGTGGCCGCCTGTGACCGTCCGAGTGCCATCAACCGTGACTTCGCCGACGTCTCCTACGCCTACGACCATTGCGAACAACTCATTGCCGAATTGCCCGAACGTAAGGAGCAGGGCAAAACCACCACCTTCTACACCTGCCTCCACCCCGTGCGCCCCAATACGTTGATGTACTCCGACCTCGCAGAATCGGAATGGTTGATTCCCATGGCCGCGCACTATGGTTTGGACGGCATGTTGCGTTGGGCCTTCCATTCGTGGGAAGCCAACCCCTTCATGTCCATGGACCACGTGCGCTTCCCCTCGGGTGACACCGCCTTGATGTACCCGGGCAACCGTCCGTCATTGCGTTTGGTCGTGATGCGCAATGGCATTGAATCCTTTGAAAAGATCCGTCTCTTGAAGGAAGAAGCCACGCGCCTGCAACGTCAAGACGTACTCAATTTACTCAATCAAGCCCTTGCCCAATTTACCGTTTCCCGTGGCAAACAGCAGGGCATCCATGAAGCCGACCTTGTACAGTTGGACAAGGTCTTATTCCAAGCCACCTCCGCCCTCACCACGCCCCTTCGTTAATAAACCCTTTCAAAAAGGAGGCCCCCATGGCCAATATCACCCAAAAAGCTGTCTATATTCCCTCTGCACGTCTCTTGGATCCCACCACCCAACGCGATGAGATGGGATCCCTCTTCATCACCGCCGAAGGCGTGATTGCACCAGTTCCCGAAACCCTTCCTGCGGCAGATGAACTCATCATCATTGACCGCCCAGGCTTAACCATTACCCCTGGTCTCTGCGATGTGCACGTACACTTCCGCGAACCCGGCCTCACCGAAGCTGAAGATATCGCCAGTGGCAGTGCCGCTGCTGCCAATGGTGGTTTTACGCGCGTGGTGACGATGCCCAACACCTCGCCTGCCACCGATTCGCCCGCGCTCTTACAGATGATTCTCTCCAAGCAGACCGATGTCACCATCTATCCCTCGGCCTGTTGCACCGCAAGCCGCGCAGGTGAATCTTGCGCGGACCTCGACCAATTGGCCGCCGCTGGTGCTAGTTGCTTTACCGACGATGGCGCCATGGTTGCCAAACCCGAAGTGATGCGCGAAGTCATGACGCGTGCCCGCACCCTCGGAAAGGTCGTCATGGACCATGCCGTTCGCCCCGACATCCAAAAGGGCGGCGTTATCCGTGATTGCCCCGTGGCACACCAATTTGACTTGCCCATCTTCCCCGCAGAAGCCGAAATTGAAGCCGTGCGAGACGACATCAACCGTTGCCGCGAAACCGGTTGCGCCGTGCACATCCAGCACCTCTCCTGCGCCGGTAGCGTGGCCTTGATTCGTGAAGCCCAGAAGGAAGGCTTACCCGTTACCGCCGAAGTCACCCCGCACCACCTCGCCCTCGCGGCCGAAGACATCCCAGGCGATGACGGCAACTGGCGTATGAACCCGCCCCTCGGCACGCGTGAAGACGTCAAAGCCCTGCGCGAAGGCCTCTTGGATGGCACCCTCACCCTCTTTGCCACCGACCATGCACCGCACACCCGCGCCTCCAAATCCCGCGGCTTCGGCATGGCCCCCTTTGGCATTATCGGCTTGGAAACCGCTGTAGGCGTCTCATGGGACGTCATGGTGCGCAACAACCAAATGTCCCCCTTGATGTGGGCCAAATACTGGATTACGAACCCCAACCGCCTCATTGGCTTGACGCCCCCCACCTTAGCGATTGGCCAACCCGCCGAACTCGCCATCCTCGCCCTTGACGACGAATGGACCGTTGATCCTGATGCCTTCGCCAGTAAATCGGCAGACACCCCCTGGGCTGGCGCCACCCTCCGCGGTAAAGCCATCGCCACCTACCGCAACACCACCCTCCGCTTCGCCCAATAATGACACGATGCAGGGTTCACGCCGCCCCGTGGGAGTCGCCCTCGTGCCTCCACAGGGCGAAGCCTTCTATTATAAAAAACGCAATGCAGCGCCTCGATTGGTTGTATTCATCCCTACCTGCTTGACAAGCAACGCGGGCATCAATCTCAAGCGAAGCGCGTCTACTCAGAACTAAATCATTGCGAAGTGGGATTTGAATGTGGTATCTTATTAGAGATTGATGGAATAAGGAGTCTTTATGCTCGGTATTTTCAAACGTATAATGTGTGCTTTTTCGTGCGATATCGGTATCGACCTCGGTACCGCGAATACGCTGGTCTTTATTAAGGGCCAGGGTGTTGTTTTGCGCGAACCGTCTGTGGTGGCCGTTCAGAAGGGCACGAAGAAGATTTTGGCAGTCGGTGCTGAGGCAAAGCGCATGTTGGGTCGTACGCCTGGTAACATCGTGGCAGTGCGTCCGATGAAGTCAGGTGTGATTGCAGACTTTGATATTACCGAAGCGATGATTCGTTACTTCATCAAGAAGGCTCGTGGTAGCAAGGTGATGAAGTGGATTCGTCCGCGTGTGGTGATTGCAACGCCTTCGGAGATTAACGAAGTGGAACGTCGCGCCATCAAGGAAGCCGCAACGCATGCAGGCGCTCGCGATGTGACGTTGATCGAAGAACCGATGGCTGCGGCAATTGGCGTAGGCATGCCGGTGGAAGACCCTGCAGGTAACTTGATTGTGGATATCGGTGGTGGTACGTGTGAAGTGGCGTTGATTTCGCTCGCAGGTATCGCTGAAGCGAAGAGCGTTCGCGTGGGTGGTGACACGATGGATGAGTGCATCATCAACTACATGCGCCGCGTTTACAACCTCCTCATCGGTGAACGTATGGCTGAAGACATCAAGGTGTCGATTGGCTCGGCTTATCCGTTGGAAGAAGAGATGAGCATGGAAGTGCGTGGCCGTGACTTGGTGGCAGGTTTGCCCAAGACCTTGTTGGTGGGTTCGGAAGAAATCCGTGAAGCACTCAAGGATCCGGTGACGACAATCGTGGATGCCGTGCGTAACATTTTGAATGAAGCAAAGCCTGAATTGGCAAGTGACCTTGTGGACCGCGGCATTGTGTTGTCGGGTGGCACGGCACTCTTGCGTGGTTTGGATAGCTTGATTGCGGCTCAGACGGGCTTGCCGGTGACGGTGGCTGATGACCCGCTCTCGGGTGTGGCCAATGGTACGGGTCGCGTCTTGGACGAACTCGACTTCTACAAGGCTCACGCTGTTCAGCCTGACTAAGGCGTTGGTTTTACCGATAGCGACGGTTCAACAGCCGTCGCTCTTCTTTCTAACGCGCCCCTTCTCTTTCCCTCTTTCTCTTTGATCACGGACTCCTGCAGACCGTTCTGCAGTTTTAACTTATGCGCAATCGCGTTCTTTGGTACACCCTTATCGCTTGTGGGATTATTGCCTTCATTTGTTGGAATGCAACAATCCGTGCGGTGTGTAACGAAGCCGTCTACCCCTTTCAACGCGTCTCTACGTGGGCTAACTCGCACATCGCCATGCGTTTTGCAGCGGCGTGGCGTGGTCTTTGCGATGGTCCCATGCGCGAAACAGCGGCGATTGAGATTGACCGTTTGCGCGTGATGCTCCAAGAGAGTGAAGTCGTTGTCCAGGAGAACCAACTCCTACGCGAAGCGCTCAATTGGCGCAGTCGCCAACGCTTCAACGTGGTGGCGGCTCCAGTTTGGTCGCATGGCGGTGGCCTCGGCGTGTGGCCTCGACTCCAACTCGCGATGGGTTCCAACAGTGGCATTGCGGCTGGCGACATCGTGGTGGTACCCGATGGGCTCGTGGGACGTATTGCTGATTCGGTAACGCCGCACACGAGTGAGGTGATTTTGCTCTCAGACCCCGCGTGCCGTGTCGCGGTGGAAGTGCCAGGTGGCGTAAAGGGCATCCTTCAAGGTGCTGCAGGCCGCGATTTCGGTTCGCGCAAGGACGAACCCTTCTTGTACGCCATTGATCCGCTCCTCCTCAAATTTGTCTCGCGCAATGCGGTTGTCACCCCAGGCGCCACCCTCTACACCGAAGGTAGCGGCGGCCTCTTTATGCGTGGCATCAAAGTGGGTACCATTATCGAACGTGAAATTGTGCCTGAAGATTGTTTGGCGAAGATTTTGGTGGAACCCGCAGTGGATTCCACCCTGTTGCGCATCGTCTTCGTCTTGACCAATACCCAATCCAATACGGAGCATTCCACCCCATGAGCTCAGAACGTTTCTGGAATCTCATGTGGCTCTTCGCCTTTCCCGTTTTACTGGCCGCCCTTAGTCGCGCATTCTTGCCCGAGACCTCCATCTTTCAATTTCTCGTCTTGCCCCTTTGGGCAATCTACTGGAATCTGACACGCCCAAGCAAACAGGCCCTTTGGGTCTCCTTGTGGCATGCGGTCTTATGTGAAGCACTCTGGTTGTTGCCCCCTGGCGCCTGTGTCACCTTTGCCTTAGTCGTTTGGTGGATTATTCGCACCTATCGCGACCTCTTGCCAATCCGTCCTGCACCCTATCATGGCCTCTTGTGTGGTGTGATTGTCTTGCCGGTGTTGCGCTTGTGGATTTGGCTCTACGCCATCCTTTGGCCAACGGCCACGGCCTCCTATCTCTGCCCCACTTTCGCGGAATTCATCCTCATCCCAACGGTTGGGGCGCTCGGTGGTAGCGCCATCTTTGCCCTTGCGCAAAAGACCGAATTCCGTATTTTCATCCCTAAAGCTGATGCGTTGCGTAACGATGAAGATTGAAGACTTTTCACCTCAAGAACTCATCTCTGGTTGGCGCTTCCTCACGTTAGCGGTAATCTTTGTTGTAGGCATTGCCATCTTGCTCTTGCGCCTTTGGAATGTGCAAGTATTGGATAGCCCACAATACGGCGCGGCACAATCGGCGCAAAGTTTCCGTTACGTTGAAATTCCTGGCCTACGCGGACGCATCTTTGACCGCAATGGCGAAATCCTCGCTGACAATCGCCCCTCCTATTCGGTCGTGTTGTACTGCGAAGAATTACGTTCCGCAGGACGTTACACCGCCGATGCCGCCGATGCACTCATTGACCAATTGGCCGAACGCCTCGGACTCTCGCGCACCGTCAAGCAACAGCAAGTGGTGACCCACGTTCGTACCAGCCTCCCCATGCCGCTTGTCCTTTGGCAAGATGTTGATTACCGTACCATCGCCTACCTCTCCGAGTGGGCCGAAGACCTTCCGGGGGTGGCCGTCTTAGCGCGTCCGCGCCGCATCTATCCCAATGGCGCCCTCGCGGCCCACACGATTGGTTATGTCGGTGCACCAGGTAAAGCCCTCTCGAACTATACCAATAGCGGTCGCAAGTGGAACTATCGCTTGCCCGAATTGCGTGGCCGCGCAGGGTTAGAGGCGCAGTATGACGAGTTTCTCTCCGGCAAGAGTGGTGAAGAAAACTTGCAAGTCGACTCGCGCGGTTACACCCGTGACCGTTACGTCTGCGAAGAGGCCTTCCCTGGCCATGACTTGACGACCACCCTTGACGTTCGCCTCCAACGCATTGCCGAACATGCCCTTGCGGGACGACCGGGCGCCGCCGTGGCACTTGACCCCCGCAATGGTGACGTGCTTGCCATCGCCTCAGCACCAGGGTATGACCTCAACGCCATGATTCCGCCCCATGCAGGGTCCACCTTGGCTCGCCTCAACACAACGCCAGGACTCCCCTTTATCCATCGCGCCATCCAAGCGCAGTACGCACCGGGTTCGGTCTTCAAACCCTTTGTTGCCATTGCCGCACAGGAATTCGCCAACTTCAATCCCGACACCCTCTGCGAGTGTACAGGCATCTACACCGACTACAATTGCCGTTTGCGTTGTGCACAACGTTATGGACATGGCGAACTCGACTTGCGCCAAGCCATCATGCGTTCGTGCAACCCCTACTTCTGCACCATGGGCGTTTCTATCGGCATGGAGTTCATCTCCAAAATTGCCCAACAGGTCGGGTTCGGCAACGAGACAGGGATTGACTTGCCCGCAGAAGCCGATGGATTCCTTCCGTCCCCCGAATGGAAGTTGCGCCGGCACAAGATTAAATGGAATCCCGTGGACACCGCCCAGTGCGCCATTGGTCAAGGTGCTATCACCGCCACGCCTTTGCAAGTCGCCAATGCCACCGCCGCGATTGCGATGCGCGGCAAACGTTATCAGCCACGCCTCGTCTCAATGGATGCTCCCAATGGGCGTTTGATTGAAACGTTGCCCTGGCGCAAAGCCTCGTTGGATGCCGTGATTGAAGGCATGCGCATGACCGTGCGTTCGGGTACGGGTCAAACAATGCAAGTGGAAGGCGTGGATGTCGCAGGTAAAACAGGTACGGCAGAATACATGGACCGTGGCGTTCGCCGTAAGCACGTTTGGTGTACCGCCTTTGCACCTGCAGACAAACCTGAAATTGTCGTCTGTGTGATGTTGGATAATGGCACCGGCGGTGGTAAGGACGCGGGCCCTGTGGTGCAAAAGATCTTGGCCACCCACTTCAACACCAAGGCGACGCAAGTCTCCGCAGATGACGAAGCGCTAAACGACTAAGCGGCGCACCTGCGTTTCTCAAAAACACCCACGCTAACTGTGTGAAAAAGAACCACCCCCTCGGACGGTTTGTGTTATACTATAAGGTATGAAATTACCGAAGAATCCGCTTTTGCGTAAACTTATTCTCTTGCCCTTCTTGGCAATTGCAGGTCTTCTGATTGGCGATGTCTACCAACGCTTTACGACCAAGACGCCAGAAGAGGTGTTGATGGCGCTCGGTGCCCAACAGGTCCTCACCCAAACGATGACGGTCAATGGACGCAATGTCATTGCCGACATTTGGCGTTTACCCGACTTCGCGTCCTCGGCCTCGTTGCGCAAGCTCAATGCCAAGATTATCACCGTCGATCGCGAAGTGTACGTCTTCCATGATGACTTTTCCTCTATTCGCGGACAGTGCGCTTACCCCACCGATTTGCCCGCGTGGAATATCCTTTGCGACTATGTGATTGATGCCACCCACTCCCGTTTTATCAGTGGTTCCTCGCCCCTCGCCCCTGAACAACTCCTCAATGCATTCGCCACCTCAGCCACAGCCGCAGGTTGGACGCCGCTCAATACCAATCTCTGGCAAAAAGGCCAGCACACTCTTTTCGTTCATGCGGTTGAAGGAAAGACCGCGACCCATGCTCTCTTGGCCGTCCAGAAGGAACTCCCATGAAACAGAAGATTATCCTCCTCCTCTCCGTTGCGACAGGTTTGATTGCCGCCTTCTTAACGGCCTCCTATGTGGCGGCCAAACAAGAGGCACTCAATCGTGAAAAGGCCGCCTTCCAAGCACGCAACAATAGCGTTGACGTTGTGGTCTTGGCCAAGTCGCTCCCAGCTGGCACAACCTTGACGATGGATGACTTGGGCATTCTCTCCTTCCCCGAACGCGCCTTGCGCGAACAGACCATTCGTCCCGAAGGCAACATGGCATTGCGCCTCGTGGGACGCAAGCTCGCCGTGGGTGTGAGTGGCCGTCAACCCCTCTTGTGGAGCGACATTGAAGGTGGCGCACCGGGTGCAGGTGGGCTCTCCTCCTTGTTGCCGCCCAAAATGCGCGCCATTTCCATCTCGGTTTCGGCCGCTGCGAGCGTGAGCCAAATGGTTCGCCCCACCGACCACGTTGACGTTTTGGGCACCTTCACCTTGCCGAGCAAAGAGGTTCCGGGGACGACCGAACTCGTCACCATGACCATTTTGCAGGATGTGCTTGTCTTGGCCACAGGGCAAGAGACGGCCACCACCTATCGCGGCGGCGACCTCTCCTATTCGCTCGTCACATTACAAGTCACCCCGCACGAAGCAGAGGTGCTGACCTTTGCCGAACAAATGCGGGGTCGCTTAACCCTTTCGCTTCGCAATCCTGAAGATTTGCACTACGAAAAGCAACCGCAGCAGATTAACTTTGACCAGATTCGTTCCTCCTTGGAGGGGTTGAACGAACGCCGCCAAAAAGAGTTGTTGCGTAAAAAATAAGGGGAGTAATGGCTATGGACTACTTGATTACCATTGCATTACCTGGCCAATCGCCCCAGCAAATCTCAATGCCGTGTGGCGCCTATCTTGTGGGCCGCGGCACCGATTGCCCGATTCGTTTAGAAGATTCAAGCGTGAGTGAACTTCACGCGAAGTTGATTTTAACGCCGACCGAGGCGTGGATTGAAGACGTGGGTTAGTCGAATGGCACAATTGTCAACGCGACGCCTATCACGGGCACGGTTCGCCTGACCGACAAGACGATTGTTTCGGTCGGCAACACCATCTTCCGTGTGCAACCCAAACAGGTGCAAAAGCCAACGCCGCCCGTTGAACAACCCCAACCACAGGTCACTGCAACCCCTACGCCAAGCGTTGTACCGCAGCCACCATTGCCCCAGGCCGACCCCCTTCCGCAGGTCAACCATCAGGAACGTTCCTTGCGTCGCGACATTAAGGCGCAAATCCATGACGAACTCATTCGCCGTTTGGACCTCAAACGCTTGGCCACGAGTTCGGTCTCGGCCGAAGAACTCGCCAAACGCGTTCGTGAAACCCTGCAGACCATTTTGCAAGAGGTCACGGCACGCAAAGCCTTGCCCGCACAGATTAATCCTGCCGAACTCCTTACGGAAATCTTTGACGAATCCATTCGCCTTGGGCCGGTGGAACGCTTCCTTGCCGATGACAGCGTAACCGAAGTCATGATTAATGGCCCCTCACAGGTCTATGTGGAACGCAATGGCCGCCTGACGCTCACCGATCAAACCTTCATGGATGACGCCAGCGTCTTGGCCGTGATTGAACGCATTGTGGCTCCGTTGGGTCGTCGCATTGACGAAAGCCAACCTTATGTGGACGCCCGTTTGCCAGATGGTTCGCGTGTGAATGCGATTATTCCGCCGCTCTCGTTGATTGGTCCCTGTATCACAATCCGTAAGTTTGCCAAGCGCGTACTCACCACCGAGGACTTCGTTCGCTTCGGCACCTGGACACCCGCCATTGCGGCCTTCTTGGCCGTCTGCGTTCGCCTGCGTAAAAACATCATCGTTGCCGGCGGAACGGGTTCGGGTAAGACCACCTTACTGAACGTGCTCTCGGGTTTTATTCCCTCCTCCGACCGCATCCTCACCATTGAAGACGCCGCAGAATTACGTCTCACGCAGCCCCATGTCGTGCGCTTAGAAGCCCGTCCGCCGAACATTGAAGGCAAGGGCGCCGTCACCATTCGTGACTTGGTGCGCAACGCCTTGCGTATGCGTCCCGATCGCATCATCGTAGGTGAATGTCGTGGCGGGGAAACGTTGGACATGTTGCAGGCAATGAATACGGGCCATGATGGTTCGCTCACCACCGTGCACGCCAATAGCCCGCGTGACGTCATTAGCCGTTTGGAAACGATGGTGCTGATGTCGGGCGTTGAATTGCCGAGTCGCGCAATTCGCGAACAGATTGCAAGCGCCGTGCAGATTATCGTTCAGGAATCGCGCCTCAGTGATGGTTCGCGCAAGATTACCGCCATTTCGGAAATTACGGGCATGGAAGGTCAGCAAATTGTGATGCAAGATCTCTTTGTCTTCCGTCAGACGGGTATTGACGAACAGGGTAAGATCCAAGGTCATCTGACTGCAACAGGCGCAATGCCGACCTTCTTTGACACCTTGGCCGCACGCGGCATCAATCTCGACCCCGCCCTCTTCCGTCCCATGGAGGCACTATGAGTCTCTGGTTGATTGGCGCGATTGCTCTCTCTGGATGTGCCACCGCAGGCCTCTTCTGGTCCTTTGCGATGGCACTCTCGGAGAGTACCAAGACCGCAACGGGCGTCTATGAAGACGAAATGACGAATACCTTGGAGTCAATGTTTCTCTTCATTCCCGCCAAGAAGTTGGTCGACTTGAGTATTATGGCCGCGGCAACGGTCTTCTTGATTTCGATGCTGCCCTTCTGTCGTGTCACGCCGCTATGGTTGCCCTTCCTTGGCGGATTAATTGCGATTTTCCCTGCCATCATCGCCTTTCACACGCCCAAATTCATCGTTCGTTACCTCAAGGCGCGTCGTTTGGAACGCTTCAACCTCCAACTCCAAGAGGCGCTTCCGATGATGTCCAATGCCTTACGCGCAGGGTTTTCCATCAATCAGGCCTTTGAATCGGTTGCAGAGGGTTCGGATGTTCCGATGAAACAGGAAATCTCCTTGCTCTTACAACAACTCCGCGTGGGGGTCTCCTTCTCCGATGCCTTAACCGCTTTGGAAGAACGCGTGGGCAGCGAAGACCTTACGCTCGTCTGCACAGCGATTGACATCGCCCGCAAGTCGGGTGGTAACCTCACCGAAATCTTTGACACCATTGCCGAGACCATCCGTGCACGTCTGCGGATCCATCAGCATGTGAAGACCCTCACGGCTCAAGGACGTTTACAAGGCATCATCATCGGTGCGATGCCCTTCTTATTAGGGATTGGCATGATTATCTTTAAGCCGAGCTTAATGATGCCCTTTATTTGTTCGCTCATGGGCGGCATTACGCTCATTGCCGTGACGGCCCTCGTGGCCCTCGGCGGCCTCATGATTCGCAAAATTGTCACCATTGATGTGTGAGACACCCTATGCAACTGCTCTACTGGCTTTCGCTTCTCTTTTGGGCTGTCGCCATCGGCCTGTTGACATGGTACGTGTTGAGCTTTGCCACACAGATTACCTATGTCACCTTGGCAGACGGCCGCCAACAAGAACGTTCGCTGCCGCTTCTCTTCCGTCTCCTCCTTCCGCTTGCGCCGAATCTTGACCCGATTGTGCGCAAACCCACCTTCTTACCCTCGGTCAATATGGCCGCGTGGCAACTCACCGCCGCAGGTTACGAAGGCCTCCTCACAGGACGTGAATTCACGGCTTTGCGCATCCTCTTACCAACCCTTGTGGCGCTCTTTCTCTTGCTCTTCTTTATTCCCCTCGGTAAGACCGCCCTTCCGATTTGGTTAATGGGCACGCTCTTAGCGTGGTGTTGGCCCTTGCAATGGTTGCGCCGCGCACGTGAAACCCGCGCGCGCAAGATTCTGCGTGCGTTGCCCTTTGTCTTGGATTTGCTCACCCTCTCGGTGGAAGCAGGAATGGACTTTATGGGCGCGGTTCGTCGTAATTGCGAGAAGCGCACCATGGATCCGCTCAATGAGGAACTCTTACGGATGCAACGCGAAATTCAAATCGGCACCACGCGTAAGGTAGCCTTCCGCAATCTCGCGGATCGTGTGCGGATTCCGCAACTCAAAACCCTCTGCGCCGCGCTC
>JAFYMU010000106.1 GCA_017548245.1 Kiritimatiellia bacterium
CGAGGATAGGCAATGGATAGACAAGTAGCGATAGCCAAGGGAAGGTGTGAATCGCTGGGGTGGGTGCGGAGTGGTGTAAAAGGGGTTTTTGGGGTGTCTCGGTGCTTCGCTAATGGAGAAAAGTGTTAAAACTTGCAAAAATCTCCATTAGAAAGAGGGATAAGGGGGGGTGAATAGGGGGTAAGATGACCTGTTTTTCCCTTTGGAGAACGTTTGGATAGCTGAAAATCGTTGAAAAAGGTGTATTCTAATGTAGAAAAGTGTCAAAACTTGCAAAAATCTCCATTAGGAATCTTGAAAAATGCGGTGTAAAGGTGTATTCTAATGGAGAAAAGTGTCAAAACTTGCAAAAATCTCCATTAGGAGTCGTGTGATGGAAATTCAGCGTCAGTTTTATCTTAATGAATTGGTTCGAAAGCAGCGTAATGGGTTTGTGAAGGTCATTACGGGTTTGCGCCGATGTGGAAAGTCGTATTTATTACGTACGATTTTTAAAAATCAATTACTTTTGGATGGCGTTTCTCCAGAGTCAATTATTGAAATTGCGTTTGATGAACGTGATAATAAGCCTTTTTGCAATCCTGATACCTTTTATGCCTTTGCCAAAAAGAGATTAGAAGAGGTTCCGAAGGCGGTCTTTTTGTTGGATGAAATACAGTTACTTGAGGATTTTGAATCAGTCCTTAATGGCTTGTTGAATAAAGGGGCGGAGATCTATGCGACGGGGAGTAATGCGAAGTTTCTCTCCAAAGATATCATTACTGAATTTCGTGGAAGAGGTGACGAAATTCATATGATGCCGTTGAGTTTTGCCGAGTATTTTTCCATTTTTAATGATGATAAGGTCGCTCGTTTTCAAGAGTATATGTTGTATGGAGGGTTACCACTCGTTGCACTTTCGGAGCTTCCTGAAGATAAGATTGCGATGCTGAATTCGCTTTATACAGAGACGTATTTACGAGATATCGTGGGAAGAAATAAGATTCGCAAGGTCTCGGAATTAGAAAATTTACTAGACATTCTTTCATCTAGTATTGGGAGTTTGGTGAACCCAGAAAAGCTACGTAAAACATTTCATAGTGTGAAGCATTCAAAAATAACCACGACGACAATCACAAAGTATTTGACGTATCTGGAAGATGCTTATTTGCTCGAGGCGGCACAACGGTATGATATTAAGGGGAAGGCTTATATTGAAACGCCTCAGAAATATTACTATTCCGATTTAGGGTTGCGTAATGCACGGTTAAATTTCCGACAATTGGAAGAGACGCATAGCATGGAAAATATCATTTATAACGAACTGCGTCTTCGGAAGTATAACGTGGATATTGGCCAAGTTACAATTCATGAGAGGGGGGCGAATGGCCTCTATAGTCGGAAGCAATTAGAGGTTGACTTCGTGGCGAATAAAGGATCCAAGCGTTATTATATTCAGTCAGCGTATTTAATTCCGGATGAAGTGAAGCGCGAACAGGAAATTAAGTCGTTGCTTAAGATTGATGATACCTTTAAAAAAGTGGTCATTACATCGCATGCGCCAGCGCCTTTGTATGATGAGCATGGTATTTTGACCATGAGCATTTATGATTTCTTGCTGAACCCAAATAGTTTGGATTTTTGATACTTTGAGATTGACTATTTTTTGGGGAAGCGGTAGCATAATGTCATGATGATGCGTATAGGTGCCTATATGCAGATTCTGATTTCTCAACAACTGATTAAAAGGAGTTTGAAATGAACAAGATGTTAACGCTCGCTTCGATGGCGCTTTTGGCTTTGATGACAGGTTGCGCTGCAGTCAATACCAACGATGCTGCTGTCGCAACTGAAGTCGTTGTTTGCAAGACCTACGCGCCCAAGATGGACGTGAAGAAGGAAGCTGTCACGGGTGTCGCTACGGTGAACTGCCTCTTTGGTGGTTTGATCACGTGGGGTGTCTCGAATTACGCAGATGATGCCTTCATTAAGACGGGCTCGCCTGTTGCGCTCGTGGCTAACCCGATGACGGTGGCGAAGCAGGGTGCGACGTACAATGCTTGCGCAGCTGCGGATGCAACGCATCTCTTGGGTGCTACGTATCGCGTGGATACGGAAGATTACATTGTCTTCAAGAAGGTGAAGTGCACGGCTACGGGTTATCCGGGTAAGGTGACGGGCATCGTGGAAACGAAGCCGGCGACGACCAAGACGACCACGACCAAGGCAACGAAGTAATTGGGCTTGGTATTGGCTTGCAGGAACGATCGCTGAAGGGCGGTCGTTCTTGTTTTTTGGGGGTGGAGGCGCCGCAGTTGCTCGTTCCTAGTTCGGTCGCTCCGCTCCCTTGTAGTTCCGAGTTCAAGGTTAGCTGTTGAAGGTTGAATGTTAGCGGTTTGCTGTTCGCTGTTCTAGGTTCAGGGTTCTAGGTTCTGAGCTTGCTGTCGCCCTCCTAGCGCCGCAGGCGCTCGCTGGGCATATGCGCCCGTGGCAAAGCCATCGGAAATACCAGCAACTAAAAGCGAGCCTTGCGAGCGCGTTTTTGCTACAATGGTGTTTGTATGAGTACGCTTGTTCAAAAACTTTCAAAACGGTTGTTTTGGGATGTTGATCCTGAAACAATTGATGATGTTGTACATTGTCGTTATATCATTCAACGTGTGTTGGAGCGTGGTTCAATTGAGGAAATTCGCGAAACGGTGGCCTTTTACACCCTCGAACGGATGATTGCCGAAGCGCAACAGATTCGTTCGCTTGATCCTGTTACCCTCGCTTTCGCGGCCTGTCTTGGAAATGTTAAAGAGGAGTCCTTTAAATGTTATTCCTCAATACAGTAGCTCCTGAAACATATTGTCTACTGAAACAAATTCAAGCGCTTCCTGAATTTGCAGAGGCGCGGTCAATCTGTCTCGGACGGAGTGAGCTGCGCCTTCCTTCGCGTCTTTGCGGTAAAACCACACTGGCAGTCCTGCGCCGCAGTCGTCACACTTTGACCCCAGAACCTTGAACTCAGAACGTTGAACTAAAAAATACGAGTATTTTCATTTTCTGCTTGCATTTTAGATTTGGATTTGCAATAATGTGTGCCGTTTTCAGTTCGGTGGGTTACCAAAGTGGCCAACTGGGGCGGACTGTAAATCCGCTGGCTCTGCCTTCCTACGTTCGAATCGTAGACCCACCACCATTCTTACCCACGAGTTTTCTCGTGGGTTTTTTTGTGCGATGAAACCGTGTTGGTGCGGTGAATTTGGTAGATTGTACGTATGGAACCGTGGTATCAGCGGCTTTGGCAAAAGATCACACGCCTGGATTGGGTGTTGCTCGTGTCAACGTTAGTGTTGGCAGGGGCGGGTGTGTGTTTTGTGAAGTCGGCGTGTAGTGCGCGTGCGACGGTGGCGTTGCAGTCGTTGTGGGTGGGGCAGTTGGGCTTTGTGTTGGTGGGGCTCGGGTTGATGTTCATCTTGGCGTTTTGCGATTATCGGAAGTGGATGAAGTTGTCGCCGATGGTGTATGTGGGGATGTTGATGGCGTTGGTGTTGGTGTTGATTCCGGGTATCGGGGTGGCGCGTATGGGTGCGCGACGTTGGCTCTTTGGGTTGCAGCCGAGTGAGCCGGCGAAGTTGGCGGTGATGATGATTTTGGCGTGGCTCATTGGTGGCAATGTGGAACGTTTCCGCAATTTTAAGGGGCTTTGCATTTGTGGTCTTTTGGCGGCGGTGCCGGCGGCATTGATTTTGTTGGAACCTGATTTGGGCACGGCGTTAGTTTTGGGTCCGACGGTGCTTGCGATGCTTTTTGCTGCGCGAATTTCGCCAAAGGTCTTGGGTGCGGGGGTGCTAGCCTTAATTTTAACGGTGAGTTATGAACTGACCTTGGTGAAGATTGCGAAGGCTGAGGGGGTGCCGAAGGAACGGTCGGAGCAGATCTTAAAATGGACGGGTTTGTTGCCGCACCAGATTGATCGCGTGGAGACCTTTTTGTATCCGATGCGCGATCCGTATAAGACGGGTTATAATGCGCGTCAGAGCGAAATTGCCGTGGGAAGTGGCGGTTTTTGGGGCAAAGGTTATGGTCATGGGGTGCAGCATCGCTTGGGTTATTTGCCAGCGGCGGTGAGTATGAATGACTTTATTTTCCCTGTGGTGGCAGAGGAAACGGGGTTTGTTGGGACGACGATTTTATTAGGTCTTTATCTCCTTGGAATCATTTTTCCAGGGGTGATTATTGGTTTAAGGTGCAATGATAATACGGGAAAACTTCTAAGTATTGGTGTTGTAACCTTGCTATTTTGTCATATTTTTATTAATATAGGTATGACAGTGCGGATTGTTCCCATCACGGGACTGCCATTGCCGTTCATTAGTCAGGGCGGGACATTTATGCTTGTGATGATGATGGCGATGGGCTTTTTGCAGAGTGTTTCGATTCATGGTCGGAGCACGCATGCAGTCTCCACAGATAACCTTTTTTGACGCAGGACGAACATGTTTGGATGGCTTTTTAAACGGAAGAGTAAACGACGCGAAATCGTTGTTAATGTCGAAAAACTTGAAACGCGCGGGGCCGTGGTTGAAAACGGTCGCGTTGAGGAGTTTCAGGTGGAACACCCGATGGAAGAGCGCCTTGTGGGGTGCATTTTCAAGGGGCGTATCCAGAATTTGGAACACGATTTGCAGGCGGCGTTTGTTGATATTGGCCTCAAGAAGAATGCCTTTTTGCATTATTGGGATATGATTCCCGATGAAGAGGGCGGTTTGGATGAGGATGAAGATAATCGCGCCTCGAAGCGGAAGCGTATTTCGAATGATGAAATCGCGAAGCGTTTCCCGCCTGGAAGTGAAATTGTGGTGCAGGTGACCAAGGGGCCGATTGGCACGAAGGGTCCGCGTGTAACCGCAAACTTGTCGTTGCCAGGCCGTTATTTGGTGATGATGCCTTCGGCAAAGTCGACGCGCGGGGTGTCGCGCAAGATTGCAGATGCGAAGGAACGGTTGCGTCTTAAGAAGATTTTGGATCGTTTGCCGTTGCCTCCGGGCGTGGGCATTATTGTGCGTACGGTGGGTTCGGGTGCGAACCAGCGTGCGTTCTGTCGCGATTTGCGTAATATCCTCGATGTTTGGGGACAGTTGCAGCGTAACATTCAGACGCTTCACGCGCCTGCTTGCGTCTATTCCGAACCCGATTTGGTGGAACGCGTGGTGCGCGATTGGTTGACCGAAGACATTGATCGCGTCATCATTGACGATGCTGAGGCCTTTAATCGCATTCGTGAAGTGGCAGGGCGCATCTCGCGTCGTGCGCGCCGTGTGATTGAGTTGTACAAGGGCCATTTGCCGATTTTTGATCACTATGGCGTGGAAACGCAGATGGAAGAGGCCTTCCGTCGTAAAGTGCATTTGAAGAGCGGCGGTTATCTCGTGATTGATGAAACCGAAGCCTTGATTGCCGTTGACGTGAATACGGGTCGCCATCGTGGTAAGGGATCGCAGGAAGAGGCGATTCTGGAAGTGAATATGGAGGCCGTCGAAGAGGTGGCGCGCCAGTTGCGTTTGCGCAATATCGGTGGGTTGGTTGTGATTGACCTTATTGATATGAAGAGCCGCAAGCATCAGAACCAGATTTACAAGGCGATGAAGGCTGCGGTGAAGCGTGATCGTGCACGCACTAATGTGTTGCCGATTTCGGAATTGGGCTTGATGGAAATGACGCGTCAGCGTCAGGAAGAAAGCTTGCTCTCGCAGATGTACATCGATTGCCCGTATTGTAAGGGGCATGGTGTGATCAAGAGCCCGTTGGCGTTGTCGGTTGATATTCAACGTCAGATTGCGGCGGTGATGCGTAAGCAGCAGAATGCACCGGGTGCAACCGATTTGCAAGTGTTGGTGGCACCGTCGGTGATGGAACGTCTGCGTAATGAAGATGAGCAGATGTTGGTCGAAATGCAGCGTCGTTATTCGGGTAAGTTGACCTTCAAGAGCGAAGTGGCGCGTCACCCTGAATCGTTTGCTATTCTCGATCGAGATGGTAAGGTCCTTTATGCCGTCTCGGAAAATCGTTCAGTCTAAAACGGAACGTGGTGTTATGTTTAAGAACTCCTTTCAAAATCATTTCAGCTTGCCCGCGAGTAAATGCCGGAAACGGATGACGTGGTTGCTGAAAGGATTGCTTTGTGTGGCGGCGTTGTCTGCTACAGAAGCGCAGGCTCAATCGTATTCTTCGGAAGCCTTTGAGAAGATGGGCTTCAGCATGCCCAAGTTGGACCGCGCAGGTGATATTCACGTGAATGCGGATAAGATGACGGCCGACCAGCAGACGGGTTTGACGGTGTTGGATGGCAATGTCTTGGTGACCTTCTCGGATATTACGCTCACCTGTGATCGTGCCACGTATGATTACAAGAGTGGTGATATTCACGCCGAGGGAAACATTGATTTGTCTTCTCAGGCGGGTGGCTCTTGGCATGGTGATTCGATTGACTTCAACCATAAGACGGGGCAGGGCTTGATTGGTACGGGCCTGTTGCGTTTGGGCGCGGTGTCGGTTTTGGCCGATAGTATTGCACGTGATGAAGATGGTGTGGCGTATTCGCGCAATGCAACGATTACGACTTGTACCAACGAACAGTGTGCATGGCACTGGAATGTGACGGGTACGGCACGTTACAAGACGCAGGAATTCATCGAATTGCGTGACGCGGTCTTTCATTTGGGCGGCGTCCCTGTGTTGTGGGCTCCGTACTACTATCGTGATTTGAACTCGCACTACGGATGGCGTTTTATGCCTGGCTTCTCGTCGAAGTGGGGCGCCTATTTGTTGACGGGTTATGTCTATCCGATTGCAGGTAGCGAAGAAGAAGATGCGTTGTTGTATGGCAAGACGGCAATTGATTTGCGCAGTAAGCATGGCGTGGCCGTGGGTCAAGAATTGACGTGGCGCACGATGGGCGGCCTCTTTGGTGATGATGCAATTCATCAAGGTCGTATTTCGGCTTATATTTCGCAGGCCAATGAGGATCTTGATACGGAAGATACCAACTGGCAGAGTCCGTACAATGATTATCGTTACTCGATTGGCTTCCGTGATCGTGTGGATATCTCGCCGCGTGACTTTATCTCGATTGAAGGCGAATATGTGAGTGACTCGGAGTTCCGCACGGACTTTAAGGAACTCTCGGTGCGCGATCATGCGCAGCCGGTCGGTATTGCGAACTATGAACATCGCGAAAACGCATGGGTCTCGTCGCTTTCGATGGGGGGTCCGCTGAACAGTTTTTACGGCGGCACGCGCCGTTTGCCGGAGTTCCGCTTGGATACGTTGCCCAAAAAGGTCTTTGATATCTCGGATCTCTTCTACGAATCGCAGACCACGGTGGGTTGGTATTCGCGTCAGGCCGCTAAGAATAGTGGCGCATTGTGGGACGAATATCGTTACACGCCGGGTAACTGGGCTTACTTTGAAAGCGCACGTTTGGATACGCGTCACATGTTCCGCCGTCCGTTCCACTTGATTGATGGCGTTACGTTGACGCCGCGTGTGGGTTGGCGTGGTACGTACTACTCGGATTCTCCTGACGGGGATGCGCTTTTCCGTTCGCTCTTCGAGATGGGCTTGACGCTTCAGGCGCGTTATTGGCGTGATTTTGAAACGATGCGCCACACGGTGATTCCCTACTTGGACATTACCTATGTGCCGGGTTCGCAAGGAAATGCGGACGATCAGCCTTATGCCTTTGACCGCATTGACCAAGAGTATGAATGGCGCGATCGTTATGCCTCGGATGGTTTGACGCCGTCGCACCGTTATTCGGGTATCCGCTTGGGTGTGCGCAACTTGCTTCAGCGTCGCGCGAAGGACAACGCCTTAACGCGTTACTTTAATGCCGACCTCTACAGCGTCTACGTGGCGCAAACGCAAGATCGTTGGGTGCGTTGGTCGCATCGTGAACAGCCTGGACGCGACGATTTGTCTGCGCCCGCGCGTCGTGTGAAGGAACCGACGGGCTTCCGCATTTTGGGTTTGGATACGGCGTTCTCGCCGACGCGTTCGTTGGATCTCGTGTCGGACATCCAGTACGATCCTGAAGAAGGCCGTTTGGCATTCTGGGATATCGGTGTGCGTGCACATACTAAGTCCGTGACCTATTACGCGGGTTATCTCCGTCGTAACCATGATTTGTATGACTACTATTGGACCGATCCGGTGAAGGATGCGCTCGTCTATGCAGGCTTCGTGCATCACTTGTGCGATACCTTTGACTGGTCACTTTATGTGCGTTACAACACAAAATATAAAGATTTGGAAGAAATCGGCGGCTTTTTGCAGTATAATTTGGACTGTATGAGTTTCCGACTCAACATGGAATACCTGCCAGCTTATACAACGGAAGACACCTATAAGCATGACAGCGATTTCAAGTTGTCGCTCGGTGTTTGGTTGCGCGCCTATCCTAAGGAAGACGACATGGATTGGATGTCGTGGGGCAACCTCACCAACATGCGCTTGTTGGAACGCGAAAACGACTAATTTCACCTTGCGCCTGTAGCTCAGTTGGACAGAGCAGCGGCCTTCTAAGCCGCGGGTCGGGGGTTCGAACCCCTCCAGGCGCGCCACTTCTTAAAAGCCCTCTCGCAGATTTCCGCGAGGGGGCTTTTTCTCTTTCGCCACCCTTGTAACTTGAACTGCACATTTCCGAAGATTTTGTCAAGGAATTACTGCGCGAAGCGTGGAGTTTCGCTATACTATTGTTTTTGAAAAAGAGGAGTTCCTTTAATGGCTAGATTAAATCGCATGTCATTGGTTTTTGCGGGGATTTTCTGCGCGGTAGGAGTTGCGCTTGCATTGCCCCCGATGCCAGAGTTGTTGGATCGTGACGCAACCTTGAAACAGGTGCGTGAACTAACGCGTGATGTCGCCCCCGATGCGCGCACCTTAACCTATGCGCAATCGCGTTATGTGGTGTACGCGCCTGATGGTTCGAGCACGCTTTGGATTGAATGGTGGGTGAAGGCCTTCACGGAAGAGGGCGCCAAGGAATTGCATAACATTCCGCTTTATTACAAGAAGGGATTTAGCGAAGGCGAATTCCAAATGGCGGAAATTATCCGTGCGGATGGTTCGGTGCTGCCGATTAAGGTGCGCGACCACGTGCAAGATGTCTCCTCAAATGATGGTAACGCTGAAAATATTTACGACCAGAATTCGCGCAATTTGGTGTTGACCGTCACGCAGTTGGAGAAGGACGACACCTTGCACTTTGTCATGGCGCGTCAGACCATGCGTCCGCGCATCCCCGACACCTTTACGGACTTTGACACCTTTGAAAGCACTGAGTGTCCGCTTCCTTACGCTTCGTTGACCATTGTGGCACCGAAGGAATTGCCGTTGAAGAGCATGGCGGTCTTGGATGAAGTGCCGGGTACGGTCACGACCTCGCGTGAAACGTTGAAGGACGGTCGCACGTTGCATCGTTGGATCGCACGCAATGTGCCGCAGACCTTCAAAGAAGAAAATATGCCTGATGAATCAACGCAGTTGCAGCGCGTGATTGTCTCGACCTTCTCTTCGTGGGAAGAATTGTCGAAGTGGTATTGGGGGCTTTGCGAACCCCATTTCGCGATGACGCCTGCCATTGTTGAAAAGGTTAAAGAATTGACCCAGGGCAAGTCGAAGGAAGAACAAATTGCCGCGCTCTTCGGTTTTGTGGCGCAGGAAATCCGTTACATGGGCATTATTGCCGAAGACACCGCTCCGGGTTACGAACCGCATGATGTCGCCTTGACCTTCGACAATCGCTATGGCGTTTGCCGTGACAAGGGCGCTTTGTTGGTGGCGATGTTGCGTGAAGCGGGCTTCAATTCCTTTCCCGTGTTGATTAATGCGGGTTCGCAACGTGATAAGGAAGTGCCGTTACCCTTCTTCAACCACGCGATTGTTGCCGTGGATATGGGCAACTTTGATTACTACTTGATTGACCCCACCGATGATACTGCACGTGCAGAAATGCCGGCATACTTGAGCGATTGCACCTACTTGGTCGCTCGTCCCGAAGGGGATACGTTGCGCGTAACGCCTGTGCCGTCGCCTGAAGCGAACCGCATGGAAATCGTGACGGATGGCACCTTGGAAACAAGCGGCGATTTGACGTTGACGGCAACGTTGCAGTTTAACGGCGTGAATGACAACGCTTACCGTTCGCTCTTCATCAAATCTACGCCCGAAATCTTGCGCGCTCGCTTGGATGGCATGATGAAACGCGTCGTGCCGGGCGCCGAACTTGTGAGCTTCACCTATTCGCCTGAGAATCCGCAGGATATTACCCAACCCTTAGTCTTGAACTTGAATGTCTCGGTGAAGGGCTATGCTGTGCCAAATGCTGAAGGCCGCACGATTGTGAAGTTGCCGTACTTCAGCCGCGTCTTCGGTTTGGTGAACTTCCTCTTTGATGGTTTGGATCAGCCGACGCGCAAATATGATTGGGTGATCTCCGCGCCGTGTGGCGTTCGTGAAAAGGTGACCTTGCGCGGTTTCAACGCTTTGGGCGAGGCGCACTTGTTGCCGACGGACCCGATCTTGAAGTCGAATGGTGCCTCTTACGATGTGATTTGCAAACGCGATGTCGCCGCCGATACCATCACCTTGACGCGCGAACTCGAATTGTCTCACAAGACCTACACGCCTGAAAACTACCGCGCTTTGCGTCGCTTTGTCGAACGCATGAGCCGTTTTGAAGATTTGCGTCCGCTCTTCGTGAAGCCTGCCAATACGGAAGAAGACGCGTCGATCCTCCAGAATGTCGTTGAATCCACCCTGAATCTCGATGGCACCGCAACGCGTCGTTACGCTCGCAAGGTGCGCGTCAACACCTTCCAAGGCAAGCGTTCTCAGGGCGAAATGAAGTTGTGGCACGCGCCCGCTTGGCAGAATTTGACCTTGCAGGCCGCCGAAGTGACCACCGCAACGGGTGATTGCATCGCCGTGACGCCGAAGGAAATCAACGAATTGGATAGCGATGGCGCCGCCTTGTCGCCGCGTTATCCCAATTGGAAGCAGACTGTGATCTCCTTGCCTGCCGTTGAAGTGGGCTCGGTCTCCTACGTGGATTGGATCATTGCTTCGAAGGATCAGCGCCCCTTCTGCGAAACGATTACCTTTGGAGATAGCTACTCCACCGCTGAAGAAACCTACCGTTTGGCGGTGCCTTTGGCTGAAGTTTCGGAAATGCGCATTGCCGAACGTCATTTTGACGGCGTTCAGGTGGAGCGCAAGGTCGAGCAGACCGAAACCCATCAGGTTTACACATGGACGGTGCGTGATTTGCCGGCGATTAAGTCCGAACCCGCTACTCCGGGCGCAGAATTGATTGCACCGACGATTCACGTCGCCCATCGTAAGGCTGCCGCTCACCGCACCATGCCCGAACTCTTTGCAAAGGTCGCAGCACTCGTGAAGCAGAAGCAACCTCAAACCAAGGCCATGGCCAAGCAGATCTTGGCTGATGTGGACGAGGATGATGTGAATGCGTGCTTGACGGCCATTCAGAACTTTATGTCGCGCCGCGTGCGTACGCTCGGCCCTGCATGGGATGCCTTGCCCTTTGGCACGATTTCCTCGCCGGATGAAACCCTGGCCGCAGGCTATGGTAACCGTTTGGACCGCTTGGTTTTGTGGATGGCTCTCTTGAAGGAAGCCGATATCACCACGGAATTGGTCTTTGCGGATGATCACACGTTGGCCTTTGCTTGCGCCTTCAATGACGTGCTTGCAGCGCGCGAAGTGCCGCGCTGGACGCGTTGGTCGACGCCGTATCTCCGTTTGCAGGATGGTCGTTTGATTGGTGACGCGGGCGAATGTGATCCCGTGACCGCCACGCGTTTGGAAGATTGCGGTTTGATGACCGCACGTGGTCGCGAACTCTATCACGCAGAAGCCGCTGATCAGAGCTACAGCCGTCAGACGATTCGCGTGGTGGTGGATGTGAGCGGTGACGCGGTCCTCTCTTCGGAGGTCTTGCGTTACGGTTTGGACGCGGGTGCTCTTCGCCGCGCCGTGCGTGAGTTCACGCCTGAAACGCGTCGTCGCGCCATCGCCGCAACGGCTGATGCCTTGGCCACTGGCGCCGAACCCTGCAGCGAATATGTGATTGACACCGAGGCTTATCCGGTGCGGACCCGTTTGGCTGTCGCCGCAAAGAGCTATGGTGTTCGCCAGGGCAATTTGCTCAACATCCCTGTGCCGACCTTGGTCTCGCCCTTCTACAAACTCCGTGGCACGCGCCGTGACAATCCCATCTGGCAGGGCGAAGTGAATGATTACACCACGGAAGTCGACATCTGGTTGCCGAAGGGCTGCGAAGTGCTCTCCCGTCCCGAACCCTTTGTGGTGACCTTGCCGGGCGGTGGCACCTACGAATTGGCATTGAAGGACGAACGTCGTCCCTACACGGGCCAGCAGCGTCTCACCTACACGGTGCGCTTGAACGCCACCCCTGCCATTTTGGATAACTGGCTCTTCTCCGCATGCTTGGAATTGGATCGCCGTTTGATGGCGCCTGAAATGTCCACCATTGTCGTGCGTTTGCCCGAATAATGCTATACGAAATCTCACCATGATTGTCCTTGGAATCGAGAGCTCCTGCGATGAAACCGCTGCCGCCGTCGTGCGCAACGGTTCGGAGGTGCTCTCCTCTGTCATCTATTCGCAAGTTCCCTTGCACCAACCCTATGGCGGCGTGGTGCCTGAGATTGCCTCGCGTTCGCACATTGAGAAAATCCGTGCGATTATCGAACAAGCCTTGCGCGAGGCCTTCCCTGACTCGGCCGACCCCTTGCAAGAGGTTGATGCCATTGCCGCAACGTGTGGTCCTGGCCTTGCCGCTTCGCTCTTAGTGGGGTGGAGTGCCGCCAAGGGCTTGGCCCTCGCCAGTGGCAAACCGCTCTTGCCGGTCAACCATATGCACGCGCATTTGTGGTCGGTTCAGTTGGACAAAGGCCCCGTGGACATCCCGGCGCAGTATCCGCAATTGGGTCTCGCCGTGAGTGGTGGCCACACCTGTTTCGTTGAGGCTTCTGGCCCCAATCAATACCAACTCATTGGCCAGACCATCGATGATGCCGCAGGTGAAGCCTTTGACAAGGCCGCAAAGCTCTTGGGCTTGGGTTATCCCGGCGGCCCTGTGATTGACCGTGTGGCGCGTGAAGTGCCTTTGGCCGAACGCCGCACGATTCCCTTCCCGCAAGGGAAGGTGGCCGCCGACCATCCGTTGGCACCGGGGCTCCGTGCCGAACTCTGCGTCTCGTTCAGCGGGTTGAAAACCGCATTGCTGACCTACTTCCGCAAGAATCCGCCGCAATCCGAAGCCGAAACCGCGCGCATCTGCGCCGCTTACCAAGAGGCTATCGTTGATGCCATCGTGAAACGTGCCGAGATCGCCTTGCAAACCGGTAAGTACAAAACCTTTGCTGTCGGCGGTGGTGTGTCGCTCAATGGCCGTTTGCGTGAAGCCTTGCAAGCCCTGGCCGATCGCTATCGCATTCCGTTGCTCTTGGCCTTCCCGCGTTATTGTGGCGACAATGCCGCCATGATTGCAGGCTTGGCCTCCGCAGGCGGTGCATTACCTGCCGAAGATCCTTTGGCGTGGGATATTGATCCTTCGCTTCCTGTCTAATTTCAATCGTTCACTTTTAACACACTAACTGACCTTGAAAGGTACCTCCACAATGGCTGAAAAGAAAACCGCCGCCGCGACCAAGCCTGGGGACAAGCTCTCTGCTGTCCTGAGCCAGATTCGTAAGGAATTTGGTGACTCTGCAATCATGCAGATGGGCGATTCCGAAGTAAAACAAATCCCCGTGATCTCCACTGGTGCATTCTCGCTCGACCTCGCCCTCGGCGCAGGTGGCGTGCCCAAGGGTCGCATCGTGGAAATCTTCGGTAACGAATCCTCGGGTAAGACCACACTCTCCTTGCACATTGCGGCCAATGCCCAGAAGGAAGGCGGCATTGTGGCCTTTATTGACGCTGAACACGCCTTGGATATCAACTATGCCAAGCGCATCGGCGTGGATGTGAATAACTTGCTCTTGGCCCAGCCTAACTCGGGTGAAGAGGCCCTCCAGATTGCCGAACAGTTGGTGCGCTCTGGCGCCGTGGACGTGGTGATCGTGGACTCGGTCGCTGCCTTGGTGCCTCAGAGCGAATTGGATGGCGAAATTGGTGACTCGCACATGGGTGCTCAGGCGCGCTTGATGTCCCAGGCCATGCGTAAGCTCACCGGTCTCTTGGCCAATACCAACACGCTCTGCATCTTCACGAACCAGATCCGTATGAAGATTGGCGTCATGTTCGGTTCGCCTGAAACCACTACGGGCGGCAACGCCCTCAAGTTCTACGCCTCCGTCCGCATGAAGATTGCCCGCATTCAGACCTTGAAGGACAACACCGGCAAGGCTTATGGCAACCGCACCCGCGTCAACGTGGTGAAGAACAAGGTTGCACCGCCCTTCACCGAAGCCGAATTCGACATCCTCTACTCCCGTGGCATCTCCTGGGAAGGTTCGGTCTTGGATGCCGCAATCGCCGCAGGCGTGGTCTTGAAGCGCGGTAGCTGGTTGAGCTTCGAAAACGAACAAATCGGTCAGGGCGCCGCCGCCGCAACGGAATTCCTCCGCGTGAATCCCGACATTTTGGAACGCATCCGCACCAAGGTCTTGGAAAACCGCGAAGTCTTCGCCCCTGGCGCAAGCAAGTCCGAATCCGCCTCCGCCGACGAATAATCGCCCCAAACACGCGATACAAAAAGAAAGAGCCGCAGATTACTGCGGCTCTTCTTTTTGCTGTGAGTTGAACGAATAATCAGTAACCGCCCGTTAGGGCTCCCACATGCACGGCTTTCGCCGTAGGCGATTTTGGGAGTGGTTCTTGCGAAGCACTTTTTCCTTTTTCTAAAAAGTGTGGGGTAAAGCGCCTTTGGGTGTGGCCCTGCCACCGCTTTCGCGGGGTACAGGGGCGGCGGTAGCCCCTGTATTAGCGGTGGGGTAGGTTACGGTTTCTTCCAAACCTTCACTTTAAGGGTTCGGCGACCCCATTTGAGTGCCGCCTGATGGCTGGGGAACCAGAGGTCAATATGTGCCCCCTTAATTGCGCCCCCTGCATCCTCACCGCGCGCATAACCGTAACCTGGCACATAGAAGACCGAACCATAAGGGTAACGTGTCTTATCCACTGCCGCCGTGCCATGGCGCGTCTCCGTTCCCGTTGACGTGATGCCCACCTTCTTGGGTTGCCCCTTCATCGGGCCGTAACTGTACACAGGCGTTCCCAATCGCAGCCAGCTCCGTTCCCAACCGCAACACTTGCCGCAATCACAGTAACCCGTGACCACGATCGTCTCCGTCACCGGCGTCACCCCACGCGGCGGCCGAATACCATTGCAACCACTGAGGAGCACGCCCCCAATGGTTGCAATCACAAGACTCAGTTGACGCAACCGCATCTTATTCTACAGCCAATGCTGCCGCCGCCAAAGCACGACCCGCCTCGCGGCACTTCTCCAGCGTCTCCGCCTTCGGCACGAAACGGCACGTAATCGGCGCGCACACCAAGTCACAGTTCATCGCCTTGAGGTACTCCTGCGCCTCCTCAGCGCCCTTGCTTGCCCAACCGTACGAACCGAAACTGAAGGCCTTCTTACCCGCCGGTTTCAAGCCACGGATGTACGTGAGCGCCGCCGCCACACGCGGCATCAACGACTGGTTCAGCGTGGGCGTACCCACTGCAAACGCCGCGCAGTCCATCAATTCCGTGATCAACTCCGTATCGCCCATCGCCTTGAGGTCAAAGAGTTTGACCGTGACATTCGATTCATTTGCGCCATCGGCCACAGCCTCTGCCATCAAACGCGTGCTCTGCCACATCGTCGAGTAGAACACAATCACCTTGCGCGTCGGCTTACTCACATGCCAATCCAAATACGCCGAGAGAATCTTGTCAAAGTGCGAACGCCAAATCACGCCATGCGACGGCGCCACCATCTTCAACTTCAAGCCGAGCAACTTCTTTGCCGCCGCCGCCACAGGTTTTGCGTAGAGCAACACGATATTCGCGTAATACGTCTTCGCTTCCTGCATCACCTCATTGAGATCCGCCTCATCATCAAAACGGCAATACGTGGCATAATGCTGGCCAAAGATATCCATCGAGAAGAGCAATTCCTCTTCCTGCAAATAGGTCACCATGCTCTCCGGCCAGTGGCACATCACCGTGTCAAAAAACTGTAACGTGCGGCCCCCGAGATCCAACGTCTCACCCTCTTTGACCACCTGCCACTTCCAGGCCGATGTATCAAAATGGTGTTCCAACGCATCCTTACACTTGGCATTACAAACCACCACCGCATTCGGGCACGCCTTCACCATCTCCGGCAAACCACCCGCGTGATCCGGTTCGGCATGGTTACACACAATGTAATCCACCTGCGCCAAATCGCACAACGCCGCCACATGCTGCTTCAACGATTCCACGAACGGAGCCTTCACCGTATCGATCAACGCCACCTTCGTCGCGCCCTTCACCAAATACGCATTGTACGACGAACCGCGCTTCGTCTGATAACCATGGAAATCGCGTACAGGCCAATCCACATAACCGACCCAATTCACATCCTTAACAAGCTCGATATTCATCCGTCGACTCCTTCTGTTTGCAGCCCTTTCAAAACGAAAGGAAATTCTCATTTATGCGTAATCACGCACTTTCGTTGATGTCGTTTGTAATTATATCACATTTCATTTTCACCAAACAAGCCTCTTTTTACACATCTTTTAAGCCCCTGCAGGGGCTCACGTCCTGCAGAGGCTCACGCCGCTTAATGTGGGGGCTCGCATCGCCCCTTGGGAGTGGTCCTTACCACCACCCCCATGAAAGCGGTGGCAGGGCCACACCCAAGGGCGCTTTACCCCACACAAGAAAATGCTGAAAGGGCGGCTCCGCCGCAGCACTGCCAGTGTGGTTTTACCGCAAAGACGCGAAGGGAGGCGCGGCTCACTCCG
>JAFYMU010000107.1 GCA_017548245.1 Kiritimatiellia bacterium
ACAGCGGAGCTTACAGCGGAGCTTACAGCACGCAAGAAACAGTACGAGTATTACCGCGACCACCTCCTCTCCTTCCCCAACTTACAGGGGGGAGCACAGATTGTTAAGTTGGGGGATATTGTCAAGGTTGAACGTGGTACAAGAGTGGTTCGTAGCGAATTGAGTCCAAGTTCAGGTTTTGCCGTTTACCAGAATAGTTTGGCGCCTTTAGGCTATCACACCACATTTAATCGCAACGCTGGCACACCTTTTGTAATTGGAGCGGGTGGGGCAGGACAAATCGGTTTTAGCTATGATGCGTATTGGGCTGCGGATGATTGTTATACTTTTTCTGAGACAGACGCCTTAGATGGTCGTTATTTGTATTTTATTCTTCAGAAGAATCAGCCTCAGATAATTGCACAAGTTCGAAAGGCGAGCATTCCACGTCTTGCAAGGGATGTTCTTGAAAATCTAAAAATCCCTCTACCGCCGCTTGAGGTACAACGGCGATTGGTGCATGTATTGGATCACTTTGATGCGATTTGTTCTGACCTCAAGATTGGGTTGCCGGCGGAGATTGAAGCGCGGCAAAAACAGTATGAATATTATCGCGATGCGCTCTTGACATTTGCTGAGACGGGTAGTATCGTCGGTCAGAGCCGAGCCGAGCACGTATAGTGCCCTAATCAAACTTTGCCAGTATATCTTTGGTTATGTGAATGTAACCCTTGGCGATGTTTGCAAAATTCGAAATGGTAAGGATTATAAGGCATTAAATGCAGGTGATGTGCCTGTCTACGGCTCGGGTGGGGTGATGACCTATGTTGATGCCTTTGCGTATGATCAGCCGAGTGTATTAATTCCGCGAAAAGGGTCTGTTGATAAGCTCTATTACGTGGATACGCCTTTTTGGAATGTAGACACAATTTTTTATACAGAAATTTATAATCATTTGGTTCTTCCTAAGTTCTTGTTTTATTATTTGAAACGCGAACACTTGGAACAATACAATACGGCTGGTGGTGTACCGAGTTTGACGCAGTCTGTTCTAAATACGGTCAAGATAGTTCTCCCATCGCTTGCGGAGCAGGAGCGGATTGTTGGGATTTTGGATCGCTTTGAAGCGTTATGCAATGACCTTACGAGGGGTTTGCCGGCGGAGATTGAGGCGCGTAAAAAGCAGTATGAGTATTATCGGGATGCGCTTTTGACATTTCCAAAGTTGGGTTAATGTGATAGACTACGGTGGTGATGTTTTTGGGGGCGGTGTAACGCACCTCAAGGTGGTGTATTGAATGATAATAGCGATGACGAACTATAACATTGTTGCGCAAAGTCATGAGAGTACGGTTGTTACGACGTATCAACCGCAACAGAAGCGTTCGGATGCGTATCAGAGTGAGGCGGCGCTTGAGGCGGCGTTTATTGGGTTGTTGGTGGAGTTGGGCTATGAACGGTTGCAGATTCACACGGAACAGGCGTTGATTGCCAATCTGCGCAAGCAGTTGGAGGTGTTGAATCAGATAACCTTTTCGGATGGGGAGTGGGGGCGTTTCTTCAAGGAGGTGATTGCGAATTCAAACGCGGGGATTGTGGAGAAGACGCGGTTGATTCAGGAAGATTTTGTGCAGGTGTTGCGGCGTGATGATGGGTCGAGCAAAAACATTCTCTTAATTGATAAGCAGGATATTCACCATAATCGCCTGCAGGTGTTGAATCAGTACACGGTGACGCAGGCGGAGGGGGCGAAGCACGATAACCGTTATGATGTGACGGTGCTCGTAAATGGGTTGCCTTTGGTGCATATTGAGTTGAAGCGCCGTGGGGTGCCGATTCGTGAGGCGTTTAACCAGATTGAGCGTTACCAACGGGAGAGTTTTTGGGCATCGTGTGGGTTGTATGAGTTTGTGCAGCTCTTTGTGATTTCCAATGGTACGAATACCAAATACTACTCCAATACAACGCGTGTGAATCATTTGCGCGAACAGTCGGCGCAAAAGGGGAAGCGTGGGCGCACGAGTCACAGTTTTGAATTTACCTCGTTTTGGGCCGATGCCAACAATCAGATTATTCCTGACTTGGTGGACTTTACCAAAACCTTCTTTGCGAAGCATACGCTCTTAAATATTTTGACGCGCTACTGCGTGTTGACCTCTGAGAAGTTGCTCTTGGTGATGCGTCCGTATCAGATTGTGGCAACGGAGCGCATTTTGAATCGCATTGAGGTGGCGCACAACTACAAGCGATATGGTTCGGTGGAGGGTGGCGGTTACATTTGGCACACGACGGGAAGCGGTAAGACGCTCACCTCCTTCAAGTCTGCGCAATTGGCGTCGAAGGTGGATTACATTGACAAGGTGCTCTTTGTTGTTGACCGTAAGGATTTGGACTATCAGACGATGAAGGAGTATGACCGCTTCGAAAAGGGAGCGGCCAATAGTAACACCTCTACGGCGGTGTTGACCCGACAATTGGGGGATCCTCAGGCCAAAATCATCATCACCACGATTCAGAAGTTGGCGACCTTCATCAAGAAGCATGCAGGGCATGAGGTCTTTAATCAGCGGATTGTGATTATCTTTGACGAGTGTCATCGTAGCCAGTTTGGTGATATGCACTTGGCGATTACCAAGTATTTTAAGAAGTATCACCTCTTTGGGTTTACGGGAACGCCGATTTTTGCCATTAACGCTGGGACAAGTAAGTGCGTATCGCTTCGCACGACAGCGCAGGCCTTTGGTGACCAATTGCATGCGTACACGATTGTGGATGCGATTAATGATAAGAATGTCTTGCCCTTCCGCGTGGATTACATCAAGACGATGGATGTGCCGGAAGAGATGGATGATAAAGCGGTGTGGGATATCAATCGTGAAAAGGCCTTTATGGCGCCCGAACGCATTCGCTTGGTAACGGATTATATCCTTTCAAACTTTGATCGCAAGACCTATCGCGGAGATAAGAGTTACGCCTTTAAGGTGTTGCAGAATATCGCGGATGTCGCCTCGAGTCGTAAGGCGATTGCAGAGATTAAGCATGAGCAGCGCGTCAATGGGTTCAACTCCATCTTCGCGGTGTCATCGGTGGAAGCGGCAAAGCTTTATTACGCGGAGTTTAAGCGTCAGATGGAGGAGACGCCGCAACGGAAGCTCAAGGTGGCGTTGATTTACAGTTATGGCGCGAATGAAGCGGTGACAGATGAGTTCCCAGACGAGGAGAATTCTGAGGATACGTCGGGATTGGATGCGTCGTCGCGTGCGTTTTTGGAAGATGCGATTGCTGATTACAATGCGATGTTCAAGACGAACTATTCGACGGATGGCGACCGTTTCCAAAACTACTACAAAGATGTCTCCTTGCGGATGAAGAACAAGGAGCTCGACCTCTTGATTGTGGTCAATATGTTCTTGACGGGCTTTGACGCAACGACGTTGAACACGTTGTGGGTGGATAAGAACCTCAAGATGCATGGGTTGATTCAGGCCTATTCGCGCACCAATCGCATTTTGAACTCCATTAAGGCCTTTGGCAATATCGTCTGTTTCCGTAATTTGCAACAGGCGACCGATGATGCGATTGCACTCTTTGGCGATAAGCAGGCGGGCGGCGTGGTGTTGTTGCGCGGGTACAAGGATTATTATTACGGCTATACGGATGACAAGGGGAAGGAATGTCCAGGTTATGTGGACATGGTGAACGAACTCTTGGAACAGTACCCCTTAACAGAGGAACGCATCACAGGAGAAACGCGTCAGAAGGCGTTTATTATGCTCTTTGGCGCACTGTTGCGCATGCGTAACTTGCTCCAGTCCTTTGATGATTTCGCAGGGCAGGAGGTGTTGAGCGAACGCGAATTGCAGGATTACTTGGGGCGCTATCAAGATTTGCGTGATGAGTGGAAGCAACTCAAGATGGCCAACGAGAAGGAAGACATCACCAACGATGTGGTCTTTGAAATTGAACTCATCAAGCAGATTGAGATTAACATTGACTACATTTTGATGTTGGTGCAAAAGTATCACGCCTCACACCTTGAAGATAAAGAGGTGTTGGTGACGATTCGCCGTGCGGTGGATTCAAGCCCTGATTTGCGCAGTAAAAAGGAGTTGATTGAGACCTTTATTGGGCAGTTGAATGCGGTTGATGAAGATGTGATTGGCTCGTGGCAAACCTTTGTTCGCCAACGGGGCAATGAGGAGTTGGAGCAGATTATTTGTGACGAACGGCTGAATCGTGACGCAACACAAGCCTTTATCGCAGGGGCGTTACGTGAGGGCTTTGTGAAGACGAGTGGCACGGATATTGTTAAATTGATGCCGCCGATTCCACGTTTTGGTAAACAAGCGGGCAATCGAGACCAAAAGAAGCAAACGATTATTGAAAAATTAAAAGCCTTCGTTGAAAAGTATTTTGGTCTCTCGGGTGTGGCAGAATTGGATGAGGTTTCGCTTGAGGAGATCGACGTGACGTCGCCTTCGCCAATGAATGTGCCGAATTTCTTCTACGCTCAAGAGGAGCGTGAGACCTATCTCATGGCCGCTGAAAAGGAGTGAGTTACCTGTTTTTAGGGTTACATCTTCTTTTAACTTTATACCCGATAAGGCACATTATGGTCGTAAATGGGCTTTTTTGTACCCTTTAGGGTGTAATATGGAGAAACGTTTTTTCTGCGTGGTTCGTAGCCGCTAACCAACAACCAACAACTGGCAACTGGCAACCAGCAACTAACAACCAACAACTAACAACTTAATAAAAACTGTTTTGCGTCTGGCGTGTGGCTGTGATATACTGTAAGTGACGTTTGGAGGATTGCTCTGAACTGGTTTCTTTTACTTGTTACATGAGGAATGATTATGTACAACAACGAAAAGCGTGAACATCAGTTGATTATTACCAACGGATGGACTTTGATTTTGCCTGCTTTGATTTTGGGTCTTGCAGGTGGGTGCGGTTTGTGTCATGTGGATGGCTTGGCTTGGTTGGGCTACACGTGGTTTGGTTTCTGCATGGTGTTTGTGCTCTTCATGTTGTGGTTCTTCCGCAACCCGACGCGTGTGGCGCCGGTGGGCGAAGAAAACATCGTTTCGGGTGCAGAAGGCACGGTGCGTTCGGTGCAGTATGTTACGGAAGATGACGGTTCGCCCGCAAGTGCGGTGGTGAAGGAGT
>JAFYMU010000108.1 GCA_017548245.1 Kiritimatiellia bacterium
CATTAGATCACATGAACGGTCTTGTGGCCGGGGTTCACGCCGCCGATGATGACAGGCTGTTCGCCTGCTTCTTCGAGGGCCTTGAGCGTGGCGCCTGCATCTGCCGAGGAGACGATGAGGATGAAGCCGATGCCCATGTTGAAGACGCGGTACATTTCTTCCTTCGCGACATTGCCCTTTTCGCCGATGAACTTGAAGACCTGGGGCACTTCCCAAGCAGCCGAGTCAATCGTGACGTCCACGTTCTTCGGGAGCACGCGCGGAATATTGTCGTAGAAACCGCCGCCAGTGATGTGGGCCATACCGTGGATATCCACGCCAGCATCCATCACCTTGAGCACGGGCTTCAAGAAGCTCTTGTGCACGGCCAAGAGGGCATCAGCGCAGGTGGTGTCGGTGCCAGGGAGGATATCTTCGGGCTTGAGGCCTTCCTGTTCGAAGACGACCTTACGAGCGAGGGAGAAACCGTTGGTCTGCAAGCCGCCCGAGGGCAAACCGATGAGCACGTCGCCCACGGTGATCTTTTCGCCAGTGATGACCTTGTCCTTCTTCACCTGACCGACAATCGTACCGACCAAGTCATATTCGCCGACAGGATAGAGGCCGGGCATTTCAGCGGTTTCGCCACCGAGCAATGCGCAATTGTTCTCTGCGCAAGCAATGCAAAGACCCTTCACCACATCATTGAAGATGGCGGCATCAAAGACCGAAGCGCCGATGTAGTCGAGGAAGAAGAGCGGCGTAGCGCCCTGAACAAGGATGTCGTTCACGCAGTGGTTCACGATGTCCTGACCCACCGTGTCGTGGCGGCCAGCCATTGCGGCAACCTTCAACTTCGTGCCAACGCCGTCTGCGGAGGCCACCAAGATGGTGTCTGCGCCGGGGCTCTGGAAGAGACCACCGAAGCTACCGATGCCACCGATTACACCGGGCGTCACCGTCTTCTTCACCATCTGCTTGATGGTTTCGATACCACTCATCTTCTTGTCAATATCAACGCCAGCTGCGGCGTATGCGCTGTTCTTGTTTTCCATAATCAGGGAGTGTACTTTCGTTTTAGTGTTTAAATCAATAAGGGGAGGGGAAAGGGATTAGAGCGAGGCGGGAGCAACAGGGGCTTCGCGGCTCACGGCTGCCTTGATGAAACGCGCCTCGGGGGCCGGCCAATTCAAGATAAACTTCTCGGTCGAACGTTCCTTCACGGAGGCTTCGGTCACGGTGACCTCGCCACTCAAGGATTCGGTCCACGAGATGTAAATCTTGCCGTTGATGTTTTCCAAAGAAACCGTTGTCGTGTTGTCGCCAGCGGTGCTCTTGCCGACCAAGGTAATCGTGCCGTTCACGGGGTCCACGTGTTCAATCTTGAGTTCGGGCTTGCCTGCCACATTCATCACAAAGGCGTCTTCGGGATTCACGCCTTCTGGCAACGCAACGCCAGGCATCTTGCCCTGAAGCACATTGGTAACCCAGGCCATGTAGGCTTGAACCAAAGCGTTATCCAAAGCAGGTGCGCCTTCGCCATTGCCGCCACTAGGAAGCACTGCGGTATCTACGAGGGCGAGGGTAATGCCATCGACCGAACCCTCACCCACGAGTTCCACTGCCGACAAGGAGGTGGTCGTGGCAGGAGCCGTGACGGTGATGGGAGCTTCGTTGTTCAATTTGACATCAAAGGTGAGCTTGTTGTCCTTCAGGTAACCCTTGGCTTCAACTTCGACAACGTCATCTTCGGTGACGACCACCTTGGAGGCAACCCACTTCTGCGTTTTGCCATCAGCGATGAGCACGGTGCCATTGGTATCAACGGCAAGGACCAACTTTTCGGCGGTGACGTCAGCATAAGCAGGGGATTCATCGGGAATCGTGAAGCTAATCTTCGTCTTCACTACGAGCACGGCATCCTCGGTAATCGTGGGAGACTGCTTCACCGTAATCGTTTGTGCATCGGTGAGCGTGCCCGTGAGCGGGTCGTTTACGGTAATCGTGGTCTCTGCGCAGAGCGCAAAGGTGGCCATCAAACCGCAGAGGAGGGCGGAAGTTTTCATCGAAGTGCATCTCCTTCGGGACAAATCACGCGCAAAATGCGTGACATCACGTCCATCAATGAGGTGGATCCTGCCAAAATCTGCCCCGCGTGCGGCCCAATTGCCACCAACGGAACAGGGTTAAAGGTGTGACCTCGCGTGCCGAGGTCTTCGATATTGCCGTGGTCGGAGGTGAGGATGAAGAGCGTATCTTCGTCTAAACCCTGTAGCAATCCTGCCAGACAGGTGTCGAGCGAACGCAACACGGCTTCTGCGCGTTCGCGATTCTGCGAGTGACCTGCAATATCGGTCAAAAAGTACTCAAAGAGCGTGAAATCATTCTCTGCCGCAATGGCAAGAATTTGATCGGCCGCAATCTCCGGTGTAATCAAGGGCCCTGTGTAACCCTTGGGCACAATCGCTTCACGCGTCAAATCGTGCAACACCGCCTTGCCAGCCAACATATCACGCTGATAACGAATCACTTCGGGCGTAGTGAGTGCCATAATCGTCGTCACACTCTTGAAACGCCGCGCTGCGAGTTCGTCTGGCGTATCTGCAAAGTAGGCATCCGCAAAGCAGACCTGTAATCCGCGACGGCGCAACTCCATGAAGATGTTGTTTTCTTGCAACAACTTGCACAATGTTGGCCCCGGGAAACCCTCTTTGTGGCGTCCCATCACCTGCGCTGCATTCACGCCCGTGTAGAGCGTCGCCTGTCCCGTAGCGGACTGCGGCAACCCAGGTACGCTCAAACAGGTATCCAGCCGAACGGCATCCTGCATCAACTTGCAGAGCGTAGGGCAAACCTCGGGGCAGACGGGATTCTTCTCCCCGGCCTCTCCGTAGCCAACGCCGTCGATGAATACATACAGTACGCGCATAACGTCCTTATCATACCATATTAAGCGCGAGCGCGTGAAGAAAGAAATCGTTTCCTGCCAAAATTCCTTTTCAAGTAGCAGGGGCGGCTATGCCGCCGTGGTGGGTTGTTGGTTGTTTCGCTCTTCGAGCTGTTGTTGGTTGTTTGTTACGCGGAGGGACTGTGGAAGCGCGTTTTCAAACGTGTTGTTTGGGAAAGAGAAACAAAGGTGGTGTGTGTTCGGCAAATTACGCTGGTCGTGTTCGCCGTTAGGCGATTTTGGGGTAAAGCGCCTCGTGGGTGTGGCCCTGCCACCGCTTTCGCGGGGGGTGGTGACGAGGGTCACTCCCAAGGGGCGGCGTGAGCCCCCACAAGCGCGGCTCGGCCCCTATAAAAACAAAAAACGCCGCGTGGGCGGCGTTTTTGTTGGGTTACTTGAGGTTGAGCTTTTCGGCTACGGTTTCGGCGGTAATCTCAAGGGTGATGGTCTTCCCCTTGGCTTTGCCGGGCAACTCATACATGAAATCTTCCATGACCTGTTCCATAATCGCGCGCAACCCGCGAGCACCCGTCTTGCGCTTGATCGCTTCGGCAGCGATGGCAGTCAACGCCTCCTTCGTGAAGGTGAGGTTGACCTTCTCCATTGCGAGCAACTTCTGATACTGGCGAACGATTGCGTTCTTGGGTTCCTCGAGAATGCGAACCAATTCCGCCTCGGTCAAGTTCTCCATCTTGGCCAACACCGGAATACGACCCACGAATTCGGGAATCAAACCAAAGCTCACCAAATCCTCAGGCTGCACCTGCGAGAGCACGCGATCACGTTCGGTACGTTCATCTGCTTCGGCATCCACAAAACCGATCGACTTCTTGCCCAAACGGTTCTTAATCTTCTCATCCAAGCCCACAAAGGCGCCACCGCAGATGAAGAGAATGTTCGACGTATCCATGCGGATGTACTCCGCCTGCGGATGCTTACGGCCGCCCTTTTCAGGAACGTGTGCCACCGTACCTTCGATAATCTTCAACAATGCCTGCTGCACACCTTCACCACTTACGTCACGCGTAATCGAGGTGTTTTCAGTCTTGCGAGCAATCTTGTCAATTTCGTCAATGTAGATGATGCCGCGTTCCGCCTGACGCACATCCATGCCGCAGTTCTGCAAGAGATAGAGGAGGATATTTTCCACGTCCTCACCCACATAACCAGCTTCCGTCACCGTGGTGGCATCGGCAATCGCGAACGGTACATTGAGCATCTTGGCGAGCGTCTTGGCAAAGAGCGTCTTACCGCAACCCGTCGGACCAATCAAGAGCACATTGCTCTTTTCAATCTCAACATCCGCAAAGGCATCATCCTTCACCGAACCCTGTTCCAAACGCTTATAGTGGTTATGTACCGCCACCGAGAGCAATTTCTTCACGCGATCGTGACCAATGATGTACTGGTCCAAAAAGGCCTTAATCTCCTTGGGATTCGGCACATTCAACTTCGGCAACGGCTTTTTCGAACGTGTTGCAGGCGCTTCTTCGTCCATCTGCGCGAGATACTGCATCACCTGTTGGTACTCAGGAAGCTGTGTCATCAGGCCGTGCGCCAAGCGTTCGGCGCAATCCAAGCACATCACAACGTCATCCTCTAATCCTTGAACACAACGATTCAAATTTGTTTCGTTACCACAAAAGGCGCATTTCAGTTTGCCACGACGAGCCATGGTGCCTCCCTAAAACAAAACAACCACCTCACATGAGATGGCAGTTGATAAAAAGAAATTGGCGGAGAGGGAGGGATTCGAACCCCCGGTACCTTGCGGCACGCATGATTTCGAGTCATGTGCATTCAACCAGGCTCTGCCACCTCTCCTGATGGCACCCCCAAGCGGAGTCGGACCGCTCTTCCAAGGATGAGAACCTTGTGTCCTAACCGATAGACGATGGGGGCATCTATTATTACTTCCTGTGACCGAAACCGTTCGGCTTAGTGACCAAAAGCGTTGGTGCACCCGGTGGGACTCGAACCCACACGCCTCTCGGCATAAGAACCTGAATCTTACGTGTCTGCCAATTCCACCACGGGTGCAGCACCTAAAAAATGGTCGGAGCGAAGGGATTTGAACCCTTGACCTTTTGGTCCCGAACCAAACGCGCTACCAGACTGCGCTACGCTCCGTCACATAAAGTGCGAATAAAGTATCAAACCCATAATCAAAAAGCAAGTACTTTTTTCAATCTCCTCCTCAAAACGTGTTCTTCCATAATAAGATAGATCACAAAACGACCCGTTGAGGCCCCGCTCGCCCCTCGGCTAGGTGCTATCACCCTTTCTGCAAACGTGCAGTGACAAAGCCCTTCGCGCCTCTGGGAATGCGTGTTTGTGTTGGCATGGTCTGAGGGGCGTTGTTTAGCCCTGAAGGGGCGACAGAATACAGGCGGGGATGAAATCCCCGATTAGGGGGCACAATAAAATCACCCCCTCCCTCGCGGTACACATTCCGATGACACATCACGCGTGGAGCTGGGGTGTGGCACGTGCTTGATGGCGCAGGAGGGGATTTGATAGCATATGAGGAGAGAGCCCCTAATGGAGGTAGAACGATGCGTTATTTATTTGCGTTGATGGTTGCTTTATTTGGACTGAGTGTGGGATTGGCAACGGAGGTTAAAGACGTAAGCGTAATTACGGTGGGCGGTTTGACGCTTGAGCGGTCGACGATCTATCTCTTTGAACCCATCGTGATGCCGAAATGGGATTGGACGTCGGTGGAGCCGTATCAGACGAATAATCCAACGCTTGCCAAGTTGTATATCGATACTGCGCGTGAAACAGACTTTGAGAGTCGTGCTACGCGAACGCTGAATGCGCTTCAGGTTGAAGATGATGGAACGTTGTGGTTAGGGCGATGGGCACCAAATAAAAAAGGTGTTCATCAATTTAATTCAGTCTTTATTATTTACGCGCCGCGTTTATGGGAAATTGATCTAGACACGATTGTTGAGTCCGAGATGTTACAGTACACCTTTGGATCATGGTGGAATTACGCCTTTAAAGATGAAACCCAAAAGGAAATTTGGACGGGGCTTGAAGCCTTTACACTACAACAACACGAGGGGAAAACGCAGGTGTATTGGCAACGTGGGGCCTATAGTTTTGATCGGCAGATGAAGGGTGGCCGTTTTTATCTTGTCTTTCACCGGACTTTGATTGAGGATCTTAAACTCTTGGGAAAGGTGATGGATGAACCACTGCAGTGTTCTAATGCGGTAGTGGTTAATGAAACACCTGATACGTTGGTTGAACCCATTGATGCGGAGGCGCAATATCAATTGGGTAAACGTTACTTGCGTGGCGAGGGAATTGAACAATCTGCCCAAAAGGCGATTCATTGGCTTCAACGTGCAGCAGAGCAACAACATGCAAAGGCCTTTGAAACGCTTGGTAGGATTTATTTTGATCAGATTGATTATGGCGTAGAGAAGAATAACGAAAAGGCGATTGCTTACTTCATTGAAGCGGCAAAATTGGGCGATGTCAATGCGCAGTTGACAATCGGTAAGGCTTATCTGAAGGGGAAAGGCGCGCCACAATCCGAGGCCGAGGGGCTCAAATGGTTGTTTGCGGCGGCTGCGCAGGAGAATCCTCATGCGCAACTTGAATTGGCGCGTTACTACAAGCGGCAAGGAAATGATGTAGAGGCCGAGAAGTGGTTGAAGCGTGCTGAGGATAATGGCTTAAGGATTACGGCACCTTTTATCGGAGATGTGGAAATCGGCGAGTTTAGGTAATCGCAAGGGCGCATTTGCAGGGCTAATGTGCTGCGAGGGAGGGCGCCCTTATTTCCTGCGCTTTGCGCGAGAGGTGGTTTTCTGTTTAGCCGCGTGTCGCGCCGCCGACACGCCGTAGGGGCTTTGCACTCGGGCGCATTTGCAGGGCTAATGCGTTGCGAGGGTGGGCGATTTGTAGGCTTTTACGCTAATAGGTAGCTCGCAAAGTGGGACAAAGCAGCCCATATGCCGCTGAACAAGGGCTCATTGTTGGATGCGGAAGCACTTGGATTGGACGGCATTCTCAATGGATTTGAAAACGAAACCCAATGGGTTTGAAAATGAAACCCAATGGGTTTGAAAATGAAACCCAATGGGTTTGAAAATGAAACCCAATG
>JAFYMU010000109.1 GCA_017548245.1 Kiritimatiellia bacterium
CTTGGAACTCACGCAGAAGACTGGCATCCGAACCCAAATCTCGCACCTCAAGACCTCTGGCAAGGCCAATTGGCACAAACTGCCCGCGGTGTTGGAAAAGATTGAAGCCGCACGAACCGCAGGGCTCCGCGTCTACTCCGACCGTTACCCCTACCTCTCCGCAGGCACCGACTTGGATATCGTTTTACCAGACTGGGCCTCTGCAGGCGGAAATGCCGAAATTCTCAAGCGTCTTGATGATATTCGCACCTGTGGGCGCATCGCAGCCGAGATTGACTGTTCGGGACGCGATCCCGACACCATTATGATTGGTGGCACATGGGCCCCAGAAACATGGGCGTGTTCGGGCAAAACCGTTGGGCAAATCATGCGCGCTACCTGCCGAACCATGGGCGCGGTCATCACGTGGATTTTGCGCATGGATCGAAGCCGCACAGGCGCTTTCTTCTTCGGTATGTGCGAAGAGAACCTGCTCACCATCCTCAAGCAACCGTGGGTGATGCCGGGTTCGGACGCCTCCCTGCGCGCGCCGTGGGGGCCGTTGGGCAAGGACTATCCGCACCCACGTGCCTACGGCACCCATCCCAAATACTTTAGAACGTTGACCGAACAACTGCACATTGCCCCTGAGGAGGCAATTCGACGTATGACCTCACTCCCCGCGCAAGCCTTTGAGATTCCTAAACGCGGCTTGATTCGCGAGGGCTTTTACGCCGACCTTGTGTTGCTTAATCCCAACACTTGGCGCGACACCGCCGATTACCAACGGCCCCACTGTTTTGCAACAGGCATTGACACCGTCATGGTGAATGGTTCACCCGTCCTCCAAGGCGGCCAACTCAATCCCTCCGCCACCCGCCGTGGTGCTTTCCTCACGCGTCAATCGTAATCATCTCTAGGACGCCCCCAATGCGTTGAAGTGCTCCAGCGCCCAATGAAATCCTGTTATCCAGTGATTTCGACAAATTATTTTATCTTTAGAGGTCTTTTTCCTTGACTTTTTATTTCATAAAAGCGCATAATAAGGCCGAACGGAGTTTTAGCGTGAGCGAATTGTTACGAAAAATGATGGTTACCGTCCTTGTCATTGGAGTTGTTGTCAGCTTCTCCATTGCTTGGAAGTACGCTATGCCCAAGCATCAAGCTTGGCGTGATAATGCGGCCCAACGCGATGCGTTGCAGGCTGAGGTTGATCAGATTCGTGAACAAATCACGCAGACCAAACGCAATATTGACCGTTTCAAATCGTCCCCCTACTTCGTTGAACGCTTAGCCCGAATGAATCACCGTGTGGCCGACAACGAGATCGTTTTTATCTTCCAATAATGTGACGTGCCGCTTCTCTTGGAGCGGCATTTCTGCTTTTAGGACGACGCTCCATGATTCCTGAAGAATTGTTGATTTTTGCCGGACGTGGCGAGTATCCCATCTATGCGCTTGAAGGCGCACGTGCCGCAGGTGTTAAACGCATCGTGGTGGCGGGCGTTCGCGGCATGGCGTCCAAAAAGTTGCTCAAGATGGCAGACCAATCGGTGGTCTTTGGCGTGGGCGAACTTCAATCGGCCTTGGATTGGTTGTCGGCAAGTGGCATCAAGCAGATGATGTTGGTCGGTCAGATTACGCCGATGGCGCTCTTCCGAACCCGTTTTGATGCCTTCACACGCCACCTCTTAACCTCTTTACCCATCAAGAATGCCCACACCATCTTCGGCAAGATTATCGAAGAGATTGAACAGCGTGGCGTGAATGTGATTCCTGCGTCGTGCTTTATGGGCACCCATCTGCCTGGCACGGGCTTGCTCACCAATCGTCCTTTAACCGCATTGGAAGAGGCAGACATCGCCTTTGGTCATCAAGCCGCAATGGGGGTTTGTGACCTCGACATCGGCCAGACAATTCTCGTGAAAGAGGGCATGGTCTTAGCCGTTGAAGCCTTTGAAGGGACCAATGCAACGTTACGTCGTGGTGCCAAACTCGGCGGACGGGGTTCGGTCATGATTAAGGTGGCTAAACGTGACCACGATATGCGCTTTGATATTCCGGTCTTTGGCGAACACACCGTCAAATTGTGTAAGAAGTGTGGCATCACGGCTGTGGCCTTCCAGTCGGGGCGCCTCGTGATGATTGACCGCGAACGCGTGGTGGCCTTGGCGAACCGTTATGGCGTTGCGCTCATCGGACTCGATTCAGGCCTTCCTGCGGCACCGTTGGAACCCTAACGTTCGCCTCCCCTAAACAAAAAACGGCGTTTCACAATGTGAAGCGCCGTTTTTGTTTGTTGCCTTTTACGGAACATCCGAGGGCGGTGGCGGTGTCAGATTCAGTGCATCGGTTATGACCGAACCAAAACGGTCGCGCAATTGATCCAAGGTCTTGGATAAGGTCTCCTCTCGAGTTCGTGGATGATTCGCGGCCGTTTGGGCCGCAAAGAGGTCATCTTCACCAAAGGGAGAAGGCGATTCCGTGAGGTGATCCACCCCAAATCCAATCAAACGCACGGGCATGGGTTCCAACGATGTATCCAATAATCGCCATGCGGCATCACGCAAGGCAAAGTCATCACAAATGGGCCACGGAAAGGTCATCTGCCGCGTCACGGTTCGAAAGCCCGCATAACGAATCTTAATCTTTGCCGTTCGCGCCCACACGCCCGCCTCACGTAACCGTCGTCCCACATCTTGGGCAATCCAAAGGAGTTCCTTACGCAAAACCTCCGCATCTTGAACATCTTCAGGATAGGTGTGCTCACGCGAATAGCTCTTATCGGGGGTATAAACCAAGACGGGACGTTCGTCCCTCCCAAAGGCAAGGGCCAATAAGTGATCGGCTAGCGCAGGTGTGACCACTTGACGTAAACGGTCGGGATTGACCGACTGCAGATCACGCACCGTCTTCAACCCAATTTGCGCCAAGGCCGCTGCACATTTGGGGCCAACACCCCACAAGACGCGCAACGATTTCTTGCCCAACCAAGCGAGTAAGGCCGTAGGATCTGATGGCACCTCAAAGAGCCCATCAGGTTTCTTCTCCTCACTCGCAATTTTGGCAAGGGATTTATTGGGGGCAATCCCTACGCTACAGGTTAGCCCCAACTCCTGCGCAATGCGTTGTTTCAATGCCAACGCAATCTCGCGCGGCGTTCCCCACAATCGTCGAACGCCCGTGAC
>JAFYMU010000110.1 GCA_017548245.1 Kiritimatiellia bacterium
GCTAAAAGGAGGGTAAATGGGCAGAAAAGTCGGGGAGAAAGAAAAATTTTCATTTGGGGTCATTTGTGGCAAAAAAAGTGAAAAAGGTGGGTAAGCTGCGTAAGAAAGATAGACAAAAAATAGGTTAAGGCTAAAGCCCCAGATAGGTGAGAAAAAGATAGATGAAAAGATAGGTAAGCGGCTGCGCCGCAGCACTGCCAGAAGGGTGCTTCGCTATTTTCCGCGAGCTCCGCAAATCTTGCAAAGGACGCTCATCGCGGACGCAAAGGCACTTCGTGCCCCGCGATGACGCCTTTGCGCTTTTGCAGGGGCTTACGCCGCCCCTGCACCCCGCGGAAGCGCAGGGCGCTTCACCCCAGTTTTTTAGAAAGAAATTTTTACAAAGCATTCTCCTGGCAGTGCAAAGCGCAAATCCGGCATCGCGGGGCCGTTAGGCCACTGCGTCCGCGATGAGCGGATTTGTAAGATTGCGGAGCTTGCGGAAAACACACTGGCAGTGCTTTCGCCGAAGGCGATTTTGGCTGTGGCCCTGCCACCGCGGGGGTGTGGGGGCGGCGTGAGCCCCCATAGAAAGAGTCCATGCAAAGCGCATCGCCTTTAGGCGTTGCGGTAGGTGCCGAGGCGGTCGCGGTAGCGGGCGGTGTTGTGGATGAGTTCTTGGAGGGTGACGGGCTTGAACCCATTGACATCGACGCCGGCATTGTAGGCTTGCGGCATCGTTTGTAAGAAGTTGAAGTATGGGTCGGTGGTATTATTATGAATGTGCCCGTAGATGAGATGGGCGCCGTGGCGGCGTCGGTACCAATCCATCATGGGATAGTGGCAAACGGTAAAGTAGGATCCTTTACGATCGCCTTCAATCACAAAACCGACTTCTTCGAACCAGTCGGAGAGGTTAACGGTGCGCATCCAGGCGCGGTCGTGATTGCCGATGATGAGGTGTTTTTTGCCATTAAGGCGCGAGAGGTAGTCCACGGCGGGGCGCACGTTGCGATACATTAGATCGCCTGCGATGTAGATGTGGTCTTGGTTGGAGACGCGACAGTTCCAGTTGCCGATGAGCATTTCATCCATCTCTTCAACGGAGACAAATCCGCGCTTGGCCCTGATTTTGTCATGGCCAAAGTGTGTATCTGCGATGAAGAAATCCATGGTGTTGCGGTGCTCCAGAAGTGTGGTCAATATATCACATTTTACGGTATGGTGTACGCCTTGGCGCGAATCTCTTTATTCGGCGGTCAATTCTTCCAAGGCAAGGGCGGCTTCTTCCCATTCAAGGGTGTGCTTTCCGAGGTCAAATTCCAACGCTTTGAGGCGCTTCCCTGCGGCGGCCATGCCTTGGGCGTCAAGCGAACCGTCTCCAAGCTTTTCCAAGAGTTCGGCTTGTTCGGCTTCAAGGGCGGCGATGGCGGCTTCGGCTTCGGCGACTTTGCGCTTGAGGCGTTTTACCTCTGGCGCGCGGGCGGCGCGTTCTTGTGCGCGTTGGCGACGCAGATCCTTGGAGGTGAGCTTCACTTCTGCGACTTCAGCAACGGCTGTTTCGGGTTGGGCCTCGCCTGCGACCTTTTCCAAGTAGTAGTCATAGCCGCCGGGGAAACGGCGAATGCCGCGACGGGAGACTTCCAAGATATTGGTGGCGGTGCCGCGCACAAATTCCACGTCGTGCGAGACGAGCACCACGGTACCATTGTATTCGCGAACCGCCTTCTGCAGGGTTTCGCGTCCTTCCAAGTCAAGGTGGGTGGTGGGTTCGTCCAGCAAAAGGAAGTTCGGCGGATTGAGGAAGATGCGCACAAAGGCAAGGCGAATCTTTTCACCACCGGAGAGGACTTTAACTTGTTTGGCGCAGTCATTGATATCGAAGCCGAAGCCGCCAAGACGGTTGCGCAACTCCTTTTCAGGCAGAGCGCCAGCGGCGGCCTTGGCGATGCCAAAGACCGTCTCCTCCGGGTTCATGGTTTCGGCCAAGTCTTGGCTCTGATAACCTGGGGCCACGTGATAACCGAAGACTGCCTTACCAGCCGTGGGCTCTCGCACCCCTGCGAGCAGACGCAAGAGGGTGGTTTTACCCATACCGTTGTAACCGACAATGGCGATCTTGTCACCATTCATCACGCGCAAGTCAAGGTTTTCAAAGATGTTCTTCGTGCTCTCGGGATAGGCATAAGCTGCTTGTTCGAGACGCACAATCTCCGCCCCTGCGTGGGGGGCAGGTGGCAAACGGAGGTAGCCTGCGGAACGACTCCGCGCTGGCAAGCGAATCTCTTCTAGCTTTTCCAACTGCTTTTCGCGCGATTGCGCCTGCGAGGCCTTGGAGGCTTTGGCCTTAAAACGTTCCACAAAGCGCTCAAGTTGTTCGCGCTTGCGGTCTTGATTGGCCTTGGCTTGAAGCAATTGACGGTAACGCAGTTCGCGTTCTTCCAAATAGTAATCGAGGGGACCGTTGTAACGCGTCACGGTGCCGCCATCAACCTCCAAAGTGATGCGCGTAATGGCGCGGAGCAGATAGCGGTCGTGCGAGATAAGGACGAGGGTGCCTTCAAAGGCCTTGAGGAAGCGTTGCAACCATTCCACGGCGGGCAAGTCGAGGTAGTTGGAGGGTTCGTCCAGGAGGAGTAAGGCCGGTTTCGAGGCGAGCACGCGCGACAATTCGGCACGCATACGCCAACCACCCGAGAAGGTGGCGAAGGGCTTTTGGAAATCTTCAGTGTCATAGCCCAACCCACCGAGCGACTCTTTGACGCGTGCTTCAAGGGAGTAACCGCCCATTTGTTCAAAACGGGTGTGCGCGTCACCCAAGGCCTTGAGGGCGCGTTCCTTCTCGGCGGGGTCAGTCAACGTGGGTAGGAGTTCTTCGAGATGCGCGATGTCGCGTTCGGTCTGCTCAAAACCCGGGATGCCCTCCAAACAGTATTGCAAGAGGGTCTGGTCGGGCGTATCGGGTTCCAAATGCTGACGCACAAAGCCAATGCGCGGCGAACCCTCATGGAGGACATCGCCGGTGTCTGGCGTCAAATCACCCAAGATTAATTTGAAGAGGGTCGACTTACCCGAACCATTGGGGCCGACCACGCCGACACGTTCGCCGGCATTAATCTTGAAGGAGGCATTTTCAAAGAGGGCTTCAGGACCGTAACGAACGCTTACATCGCGGAATTCAATCATCGCGCGCTCCGTTACCAGCTAAAGTTGATCAACGGAAGGGTCCAACCTGCGGCATTGGTATTCCAAAGGCCGATCTGAATGCCGCGGAGTTGCTTGGTTGCATTGAAGATACCCAACTGCAAACCGCGCACTTCGTCAGCCACATTCATACCAATTGCGGCCTGAACACCGCGCACACGCTTCACATCATTGCTCAAGAGGGCGAACTGAAGACCATCCACGCGTTCGTGAAACGAGAGCAAACCCGTCACCGAAGCGCCACGCACGCGGCCGACATTGGTCTGGGCAAACAACTGAACCGAAGCGCCCACGAAGTCGCACTGTTCGTTCTTCACCACGCGCAAAACATCATTGAAGGGCATCGAAGCGTGCATCACACCCAAGGTTAAACCACGATAGGTGATCTGATTAGCCTCCCCTTCGCGAGCACCCACGCAGAGACTCCAGCAGGCATGCGTTTGAAGGGTTTCGGGCGTCTCACCCGTTGCAATCGGCGACCAACACGAAGCGGCCGAGACCACGCCACTAACCGTGGCCAATGCCACCATCGTCATCCAACGAACAAGGTTTTTCATCTCCATCACTCCTGAATAAAAAACGCGCAGACAATGCAGCCTGCGCGTCATTAAAGAATTTATTCGGTGACCCGCCTCACCTGAGGGAGCCACCGCATTGCACAGGTCTTAGAGCGAGTCGCCGAAGTCTTCGCGGAACTTTGCGGCCAACTTCTGCTGCCAATCACCAATCGGTGCCAAGCGGCCGAAGAAGAAGCGCAACACCTTGGGTTCTTCCACGAACTTCAAACCGCCGATGAGCTCACGATTCTTGTAGAGCCATTCCACGCGGTCGATGGCGTATTCCACCTGCGAGAGGGTGTAGACGCGGCGGGGCATTGCCAAACGGAGCAATTCGAGTTCGGCAAAACGTTCCGAGCCGTCTTCGTTGCGCTGTTCGGAGAGCGTACCACGTTCCATACCACGCACACCGCTAGCGATGTAGAGGGCGGCGGCCAAAGCACCTGCGGGATACTGTTCGTGCGGCAAGTGCGAGACGAATTCGGAAGCGTTGATATGGCAGCCCAAACCGCCAGCGGGCAAGACCACCGGCACGCCACGCTTGTGGAGTTCGGTCGCCATGTATTCGATGAACTGCGGGCCCTGGGAGATGATGTCTTCATCCATGGACTCATCCAAGCCGATCACGATTGCTTCCATTTCGCGCACGGACATACCGCCGTAGGTCAAGAAGCCTTCGTACAAGGGGATGTATTCCTTCATCATCTGTTCCACAGCCTTGTCGCGGATGGAGATACCACCGCCACGGCCAAAGCCAAGCTTACGCGCCGAGAAGTAGATGATATCCATCAAGGAAGCGATTTCAGCGGTGATTTCGCGGATGGTCATCTGCTGGCAAGCGGCTTCACGGGTCTTGATGAAGTAGAGGTTATCCTGCAAGAGGGAGGCGTCCAAGACCAAACGGATGCCATACTTCTTACAGATGGCCGACACGCCACGCATATTTTCCAAGGACAAGGGCTGACCGCCGACGAGGTTGGTACCTGCTTCGATACGCACGAACGGCACCTTTTCGGGGGTCACTTCCTGAATCAAGGCTTCCAAACGCGCCAAGTCGAAGTTACCCTTGAAGGGGCAATCGTTGACGGGTTCGAGACCTTCAGCGATGATCAATTCTTCCACGCGGCCACCCATGCGCGTAATGTGCGCCTTGGTCGTGGTGAAGTGGAAGTTCATCGGCACCACATCGCCAGGCTTCACCAATGCGGTCGCCAAGATATTTTCAGCGGCACGGCCCTGGTGCACCGGCAAGAAGTATTCCAAACCAAAGATTTCGCGCACCTTAGCGACCATGCGGTTGTAGGTTTCCGAACCTGCATAGGCGTCATCTGCGCGGAACATTGCCGACTGCTGCAAATCACTCATGGCGTTCACACCCGAGTCGGTCAGCATGTCCATAAAGACGTCCTTATTCTGAAGCAAGAAGGTATTGTTACCCGCTTCGCACATCAACTCACAACGCTTTTCCACCGGCGGCAAGAACAACTTCTGAACAATACGCACCTTGTGCATCTCAAGCGGAAGCTTCTTACCACTCAAAAACTTAACGTTTGCCATGTCATATTCCTTCTAAATTGGGCAACTTCTAAATGCTATGCCAACGTAAACTGCACTAAGATACCCCATTTCTACCTTAATATCAAGCGAAAACACATCCCCTACCCCCTGATTTGACTACAAAATAACACAAAAGGGCGACCGAAGCCGCCCTTTTGTTGTGAAATCCGCAATGGGATTAGGTGTAACGCAACACTTCGTCCACGGTGGTGTAACCGTCCAGCACGTTACGAATGGCGTCTTCACGCATCGTACGCATGCCAAGTTCGCGCGCCTTTTCGCGGATGACAAGCGTCGGTTCACGATCGTTAATCATCTCACGCACGGGGTTGGACATCTGCAAGTATTCGAAGACACCCTTACGGCCCTTGTAGCCGGTAGCGTTACAAATCTTACAACCCTTACCGTAGGCGAACTGACGATTGCCGATATCCGCGCGCGTCAAGCCGAGACGCTGAATAGCATCATCATCCGGATCATAGAAGGTCTTACACGAAGCACAGCACGTACGCACGAGACGTTGTGCCAAAACAGCCTGCAAGGTGGAGGAGATGAGGTACGGAGCCACATTCATATCCATCAAACGCGTCACTGCACCCGCGGCATCGTTGGTGTGGAGCGTAGAGAACACAAAGTGACCCGTGAGGGCGGCCTGCACGGCGATTTCTGCCGTTTCCAAGTCACGAATTTCGCCGACCATAATCACGTCAGGGTCTTGACGCAAGAAGGCGCGAAGCACCTTGGCGAAGGTATTGCCCTGCTGCGGGTTAATCGGCACCTGCACCAAACCTTCAATATCGTATTCCACCGGTTCTTCTGCGGTAAGAATCTTGGTATCGGGCTGGTTGATGGCGCGCAAGCAGGAGTACAACGTGGTGGTTTTACCCGAACCCGTCGGACCAGTCACGATAAAGATGCCGTTGGGCTTTTCAATATCAAGGGTAATCCCTTCGTAGATATCTTCCGGCAAACCAATGTTTTCGAGGTCGAGCGACACGGAGGAACGGTCCAACACACGAAGCACCACGGATTCACCATGCACGGTCGGCAAGCACGACACACGGAGGTCGACC